>CAIWUD010000225.1 GCA_903915775.1 uncultured Chloroflexota bacterium
CAAGCTGGGTAGAGATGATATGCGGGAAGAGATCGGGCAGCAGGCGTTCGGCAGCCGCCTGCAGTGCGCTGGCAAAGCTCGCACCAAAGTCACGCGGGTTGATTTGGCGGCCACGGAAGTAGAACGAACCAGCCAGCCAAGCCTCAGCGATAGCTTGGCGCACCTCGTGTTCCAGATCTTCGACGCGAATCTCCTCGTGTTGCAGCAGCAGGCGGCGGGCCGACGTCAACGACTCGCGACGCACGTTATATTTCCCGACCATGCGCCGCGAGCGGTGCAACTCACGTACCAACTCCTCGACGCGGTCACTATCGCCAGCTAGCCAGATCAGGCGGTTGGCGAGGGCAGCTTCGGCGCTGCGGCGAACCCAGGTATGCTCAGCGCGCTCGCCCTGGGTCAGGAAACGAAAATCGACATGCATGAACGCATCGTCACGAGCGTCCTGCAACGTCACATCGTTGGCACGGCGTCCATCGGAGTAGGAGGCGACCCAGGGGAAGGGGCGTCCTTGGAGGCGAGGGCGCTCCGGTTCTGCAATCAGGTGTCGCAGCGCCTCCTGCACCAGCTCACTCATCTCCTCACGGGGCACAGCGATGTCGCGGCGCTCACGCTCCCACTCCTCACCGGCGGAGGATTGGATCTTATAGCCCTGCTTTTCAGAGTAGCCCAGCAGATTACGGCGACGCAACTCCTCAAGCGCCGCGGTCACCTCGGCAAGCATGTCACCACGGTCGACGCGATCAAAGAGCGCCTGAGCTACGAGCTTGGCACTGGTAGGCAGAAGATCTTGGATCAGTTCGAGTAGTGCCACCGCCTTGGCGGCGCGCACCAGTAGCACGTTGGTATCGTCGCTACACTGGGTCAGGATACGCGCCATCGTCTCTTGGGTTTCCGAATTCAGCGCCGTATGCTGCACCTCATAGATCTGGTCGAGGGTGACCAGGTAGCCTTCGGGCTTATCAGCCAGCCTCTGCCCACGAAAGAGCTCGCCCAGCAGTTGGAGGAGACCGCGAATCGCCTGGTCGTCGCCCTGGGCGCGGCTGGAGCGGCTGCGCAGTGCACTGGTGATCTGCAAGATCAGGTCGATCTGCCCCGGGAGCATGGGGTAGACCTCAACAAACTCGTCGGTAGTGACCGTCTCACCATTATAGGCGTAGAGCTTGAGTTCGGGGCGGTAGCGTTCGAACATGGCGCGTAGGCGCGGCTCGACTGCGGGTTTCTTCTGCAGGAGGCGTCTGTGCACGACATCGCGGATATTAGTGGGGGCCAGGTGTACGCGCAGCCGGGGCAGAAACCGATCCTTCGCCCAACTCAGGAAGGAGGTCCCAGCCTCTTCGTCGATCTTCTGCTGGCCCAGGGCCAACAGCCAGACCCTGCCCCTGAGCGACGAGCCTAGCGCGGTGGCGAAAGCACGCAGACGATCGACACGATCTTCGCTTGAGAGCACATACTGCAACACCTCATCGATGACGAGGAAGAGGGTAGCACCAGGCCTGCGATAGTGCAGCATGTCATGGATGGCCTTCGCCGCTTCCTCTGGCGATTCGGCACGGCGCTGGGTACCGCCACGGGAGGTATACCAGCTCATGGGGTCGGTGTAGCGATCGGGATAGAGCACGGACATCACATGGGAAAAATCCTCCTCAGCCAGCGCCCTATCCTTGACGACAGACCAGGGCTGGCCCAGCACGTGCTGAGCCGTCTGCTCAAACCGCCTCCACGCACCATCCCGTTCCAGGGCTAGTTCAAAGTTGGCCACCAGCGCATCACTACAGTAGCCCAGACGACGCTGCAGCTGGCGTACCGCAGCAGCGTGAATATGCTCGTTATCCCGTGCAACACTGCCAATGTCAAAGACCACGGCCAGCGGGTCGATCTGTCGGCGCAGGCGATCCCAGGCGGTGCGCAACTCTTCACGCCTGGGTGAGGTATCGCGCTGCAACCAGGCGTCGGCCAACGAGCTACCGTCGGGTAGCGCAACCCCATCGAGGGCCAGACCCAACAGCTTGGCAAAACTCGACTTACCAGAGCCGTAAAAGCCCGAAATCCAGACGTTGGGCAGGTCGGGCCCATCGGGTTTCTCCAGTTCGGCAGCGATGTTGTTGAGCAGGTGCACGTACTGCTCGTGAATACCATCAGGCACGCGGCGGTGATTGGGATGCTCCTCGGGCCAACCGCCAGTGATGATATACTCCGATACCTCAGCGGCCAGCCTCTCTGGCGACTGTTCATGGAAGTAGACCACCGGTGGAATATCACGGGTGACGTCGGAAAGGAAGAGATCACGAATCGGCATAGTGCCTCTCACGGGTAGATACGCGGACGGTAGTCATTGTCGGGATTGAGGAGGCCCATGTAGGAGAGGCCTGTCGCTCCACGCCGCTCGCCGGGGTAGAGCAGCACCACGGGCACATGCTCCGTTCTCCCATCGAGGTGGCGCAGCAGCGCCGACGAACGGAAGAAGGGGTAGAGCGCACCGGCGCGACCGATAAGGGCTAGCGTGCGATCCACCTTGTCGGGGTTCTGCTGCACGTAGGTACGGATGGTACGACTACAGTCGGCAGCGATCCCATCAAGCCCCTCAATGAGGGGGGCCAGCCTGGATTGTACATAGTTGAGGCCACGGTCGGCTTCGATCTGGGCAAGGCGCTTCTCCATCTGCACCACGCGATCGAACCACGCCTCACCCTGCTGACTGATGCGCTCGAAGAGGATCTGCTGCAGATCGATCGAGAAGACGACCCAGCCATTGGCAGTCAACTCTGAACTGAGCCGCTGTACTTCGGCGCGTAGTTCGAACTCCTCTTCTGGTCGGTACTGGACGATGGCGAAACGGTAGTTACGCATCGTACTGATGCGCGGACCATCCTCGTGGATGAGGTCACGGCGCAGGGCGTCAAAGGCCTCACCTAGCCTACCACGCTGCGGAAAGAGGGGAGTATCCACATCACCACTCCGTTCTTGGCATAGGGGTCACGTCCGTATGCGCGAAGATCGAGCACTGGCCCAGGCGGTGAGCGACGGATAGCGCCAATCAACATCGTGCACTCCACCCTGACAGTGGTACTTAATACTAGGAAGGGTACGCAACCGCTCATCGAGCGATGCCCCCCAGAGCCCCACCGAAGCCAGGTAGGGGTTGTGCAGCAGTGTACCCTCGTATGCGATCTCACGCAGCAGGTAGAGCAGGTACTCCAGGGCATCATCCCCAACGCGAGGTACTACGAGCGGACGTGGGTCACGGTTCGTCTCCACCAACCCCGCGGCATAGGCCGCCGAGAGCAGCTTACTGGCGAACTGTACGCGGGAGGCCATAGACCAGTGGGGCTCACCGGAGGTGGTAACAAAGCTTACGACTAGATCACGGGTCAACTCGGTACGGGGGGCGGCACGACGACTGACCAGGTATGCGCCGGTGAAGGCGCGGTAGAGCGGATCGGCAAGTTGCAAATGCCAGTGACAGATGAGCTTGCGGGTATCCGGTGCCATCTGTGGCCAGCGGTGCAGCGTCTGTAGCGCGGCGGGAAACGTATCGAAGCGGGCGCGCATGTTGACGAGGAGCACTTCGACACGCTCCAGGCTCCGTGCACCAAACCAGTAGTTGTCGAACACCTGCCGGGCTGAGATAGCCGTGGTGCCATCCGTGTGCGCCCAGTAGGCGCGGCACTCCTCAACTTCAAGGGCACATTTCATCAAGCGAGTATGCTTGTGCGTCGTCTCTTGCGGTTGCATCGTGATCAATCGGGGCGAAAGTGGGGGAGTGGGTAGCTATCGGCCAGGGGGTAGAGTGCGCCCAGGAGGCAGCGGATGCGTTGGTTGAGGTTCGGGGGCATGTCGCCCCTGATGCGTCGTCCAATTGGCGTAGCTTGCGTCTCTACTGGCCCGTGACTGGTGAGCCAATCCGCGAAGCGGCTGCGGTTCCAGGGGGAGGCGCTTAGCTCGGCCAGATCGGGCAGACATGCTTGGGGCGACCGCCCCGACTGTTTCAGCTCCTGCAGGCGCTCATCGAGTTGTTCGTCGATAGCGAAGCCCAGGTAGTAGAGCGACCAGATGCGATCCGGGTTGTGGTCACGCCTACGTAGCGTGGCATCCGCACGACGCGCCGCCTCACGCGCTGCCTGTAAGACAGCCCAGTCCCACGTATGCGGCAGTAACCGTCGGAAGAGATCTTCGCCACCAAACTCGGAGACGAGATCGGTACGCCACCAACCCAAGCGCGGCTCCTCACCACCCTCCCCGGCCCAGGCGACACGCAGCTGTACCATGAGGGTGAAATCCAGATCAGATTGCGGGAGATCTGTCCGCGGGTTTGATGATTGCACGGCTGTAGGTGCGAACAGCTTCATGAAACACTTCTTTCGTGCAACAAAGCTCAAACTAGCTTAACAACCTAGGCTGAGAATGTCAATCCCATACCACGCTTTGTCCTACAGGTTGGGCATGGTTCAATTTCAGCTGGGCCAACTTGACACACGAGCAGCACTGGGGCTGGGTTGGGTCGTTTTGTAGAAGGCTATGCCCTCCACACCTCCCGGAAGCCTGTCAAGCCCATTTGCAGCATGCCCTAGCTTGACAGCCCCAGGGGTGGGCGGGATATACTGGTACGTGTGAGACATCGTTCAATGGCGCTGCGACAGTGCTACTGCTTGGCATTTCCACAGTTGAGTTACGATCTGTTTCGCGAGAGGTTTCGTCCTCCATGCACCTACACACAGGATGGTCAAGTTGATCGGGGGCACGCCTTCGCGTTCATGAGCCAAGAAGAATAAGGAAGATGAGGAGGTAAGCCATGACGACGCCCATCAACCCTCGCAAGCTCCTCTTCGGTACCCTGCTCGTCGGTGCGAGCGCCCTGCCAGCCTGCAGCCTTATCTCTGGGCTCCTTGCGAATGTCGGTGCGAACTGGATGGCGGAAGCGCTCAATGGAGTGGTCGCAGCCGGTCCACCCCCCGGGACGTCCCTCACCCGCGCATTCGCTCGCGCCGTGCAATCCGCCACCACCCAGTTGCACCGGACGTATGGCCCTGAGCGTGCCCGTAGGGACGGTCAAGATGCCTTCGAACTCCTGCGTAACTCC
>CAIWUD010000226.1 GCA_903915775.1 uncultured Chloroflexota bacterium
AAGGGTGGGGTCGGAAAGACATCGATAGCGGTCAATCTTGCTGCAGCATTTGCCAAGCTCGACTTTCGTGTCTTGCTCATCGACCTTGATGCTCAGCGACACGCCTCACGTTGGCTTGGCATCGATACCGAGTTGCTACCAGTTGAGGCTTCATTCCTGGGAGTAGCCAGTCAGCGTCGTAGGCTTGACGAGAACGTTGTCCAATCGCGTGAGGGTGTTGACATTCTTCCTGCACACAAGGATATGATCTCCTTGCCAGAAACCCTTGGCCGTAGCATGGGTGGCGGTATCTACGTACTACGGAAAGCTCTAGAACGAGCGGCATCGGCAGGCTATGCACCAGAGATCGTCATCCTTGACCTTGCTCCAGCCCGTGGGCCGGTTCTTGCCACTGCGCTCGCTGCAGCCACACGCTGCGTCGCCCCAGTGCAAGCCGCGGACCTCGTACTTCAGAGCCTGGGTGACCTGGTCGAGTCTATCACCCAGGCTCGTGAGTTTAATCCTCAACTGCGGGGGCTCTCGGTACTGCGTAACAACTATGTCTCCCGCGCTAGCCTTGATCGCGCCTACGATCAGGCACTCGCGGAGGTATACGCCGATGCACTCCTTGCCACTATGATCCCCTCACGAGCCACTATTCGGCTCTCTTCAGGTGCACAGCAGAGCGTGTTCGCATTCCATGGCCCCGATGAGGTTGCAGTACGCACAACCTTTTTATCCCTTGCTGAAGAGTTATTGACTCTCGATGGAGTGCCCGCATGACCAGACGACGACAAGACGAAGAGCAGGCACAATCAATCAAGGAGCGCCTCGCTCAACGTGCACGAGCAATTCCTCCACCTATTTCGTCCACGACACAGAATCGGGGCGACAGCGAGACGGGCTCCCTCGATCGTGAGAGTCAGGCACGCAGTCACTTTCTTGGATCATCACTCGATAGCTTGTTGGTAGGCGATCGTTCCATCGCATCAATCCCTGTCAGCCAGATTGCTCCCGAGTTACGTGAGGGTCTCCGCCAACCGCGGATGGTACCCTTACCGGAACAGTTGGTGGTGAATGGCTCGACGCCGGCAGAGTATACCGATCTTGTGATCGAGCTACGCGAACTCGGAGAATCGCTACGTGAACGGCAACTCCAACCTATCGCAGTCTACCCCGGAACAAGTGAACAGTTCCCCAATGCACGCTACCTGATTTTGATAGGTCAGCGACGATGGACTGCGGCAATGCTCGTGGGTCTGCAAACGATCGACGCCATGATGGTCGAACCTCCATCGCTCCTCGACCGGATCAGCCTACAGTTCGCCGAGAATGAGAAGCGCGAGGATTTTAGCGATATTGAGCGTGCCTGGACATTGCAGCAACTACGCGAGGCGATGGGTGGCAAAGGTATTGAAGTTGCCGACATAGCAACTCGGCTCAACATCAAACGTTCGCGGGCCTACCAACTGCTGCGCATGCTAGTCTTTCCCCCTGATCAACAGCGCACGATTGCCCTCTTACGCATTCAAGAACGCCAGTTGCTCCCACTCATCGATGCGTACCACCAAGAGCAGATCTCCCCAGAGCAATCTGGTACCGTACTTCAACGCATCCGCGAAATTGCCATCGAACGAGCGCTGAGCAGTCGCCAACTGGCCGACCAAGAGACAACTCGTAGTGTCGAGACACCTCGACGCAATGGGATCGATACAGCGACAGTAGCACGCCTTGTAGCACGTGCCGTTGAGGATGGACAACGAGGAACAGAGGCACGTGGGGGAGCACGCTGGTACACAGCCCTGCTCAGTGACGTGGAGAGTGTCGCCCGCAAGCTCCGTCGCGCATCTGAACGAATTGTCGAGATTGAACCCGATGCAGCATCCAAACTCTATGGACGCCTCCAGGATCTTCAACATCAGACGAGACAGATTATCGATCAGTTGGGCGAAGAGCAAGAGCGATAACTCGTAGGTCGATGCCGCTCGTACCCCGTCGAGAACTCCTTTGGATCATTCCGGTCGAGGTACGTAGGGATCAATAGCGTGTCAAGATAGAAATAGTCAGAACGGCACCATTCCTGAGGAGACGCGTAGCACGCCATGGAAGATATTATTGATCTGAACCAGTTGCGCAGTATAGACGGCTTACCTGTACGCGGTATCACCATAGACGTGCTGAGTGAGCGGATGACTCGGGAACACATTGAACGGGCAACCCAACGGGGACGCTACCACGGTACCAGCGACACCGAGGAGTTTTGGCGTCATAACCGCTGCATCGTGCTTGATGGTACGACATGGACGCCGACACTTGCAGGGATCATGTGCTTCGGTAGTAACCCCCAGGAATGCTTTCCCTCGGCTGTCGTCAGCCTCATGCACTACCCAGGTACCTACGTCCACGCTGGAGAGGTTCTCAGCCGAGCACGTCTTGGTGGTACGATCATTGAGCAGATTCAGCAGGTTCAGACCTACCTGCTCGCGAATATGCGACAGAGAGGACGTATCGCCGAGCAGAGTTTTGAACGAACCGATGCACCACAGTTCCCCCATGCGGCGGTTCGTGAGGCGATCGTGAATGCACTCGTACACCGTGACTATACGGACCTGGGATCGACCATCGACGTACATATGTTTAGTACGCACCTCCAGATCACAAATCCTGGAGGTCTAGTCGCGGGTCTCACCATCGACCTACTGCCTATTATCCACAAATCACGAAACCCTGTGATAGCCAACATTCTGCGCCAAGCAGGATTGAACGAAGAAGCTGGTCAGGGTGTGAAAACAATCCTCCGCGAATACGAACTTGCAGGTCTGACCCGACCTATTTTCGAGGATCTCGAAGGCGTGGCTTTCCGTGTCACGATGATTGGCCATGCACCAGATCTCTACGATACTGGCGCATTTGCACGCCTAGAACCACGACAGCGACACATCCTTACCTTCATCCGTGTCAATAGGTCGGCTACGAGTGCACAGATACGCTCCCACCTGATGAGTATCGGCAGTCCAGTTCAAGAGCGCCAGGTTCAGCGTTACCTGACTGAGCTTGTTGACATCGGACTGCTGACACGTCACCGCAGTCAGCGTACCACGACCTACCAACTCGCCGATGCAACTCCGCTGCAAATGGATATGTATACGGCTATCAACGGACGTCGTTGAACGTCTGAACCGTCATCAACCGTCATGATCATGACGGTTCAGATAGAGCATAGCTGGTTATAGGACGGCCTAGCTATAGAAAACCTGCCGAGTCATAGGGTGTGATACCCATGACTCGGCAGGTTTTTGATATTTCTGAACCGTCATGGATGACGGTTCAGCTTTCTGAACCGTCATGAACAATTTACGGCATAAGAATGCGGTAAATGGCGTATTGTGAAAAAAAATATAACTCAACCGTCATCAATGAATGCGCTGAACCGTCATAAAAGTGTATCTGTTCACCGTTGGGGTAAGGCACGGGTCAGATCAGCGTGACCAGCGTGCGGGAGGCGTGGAGGGCGCAGCCCTCCACAAAAAAACCAACCCAGCCTTAGTTCCGCCAGGGGAAACGTGAACAAGTACATCTCCCCTAAAAATTGACACTGTAAAGTGCAGCACAGTATAATGCAGGCAGTGCTAGGCATCCACACTTCGGTGCGTTTTTGCACGAGGCGCAACAGTATGACTAAACCTGCTCAAATTCTGGTTGTTGATGACGAACATAACATTCGTCTGACCCTCTCGGCGCTCTTGAGTCGTGCTGGCCACATGGTCACGACGGCGGCAAGTGGCGAAGAGGCGCTCGCGATGTTTGATCGTCAGCCATTCGACCTCATGCTTGTCGATCTGCAGATGCCTGGGATCAATGGTATTCAGGTTGTCGAGGCAATCCGTCGACGTTCCCTCGACACGGTCGTCATTGTGCTCACCGGCCACGGGTCACTTGAGACCGCTATTGAAGGGCTACACCAGGGCGTCTTCGACTACATGTTGAAGACGAGTGATCCGACACAGATCCTTGCGCGGGTTGCGGCCGGCCTGAGTGACCTGCAGCGACGACAGCGCCAGAGCGCCCTGCTCAACACGATAGGCGTCGCTGCCCAAGAGCTTACGGGAAAGACGGAACCAGACAACGATCTGCGCCCTCTACCGCCACCCATATCACTCCCACCGGCGCCAGCAACCACTCAACCGGTCAATGAGCGTCAGATCAAAATTGGTCAACTCCAACTCGATACGTGGCACCAGACTGCCCTGCTCGGCGGGCGCTCGCTGAACCTCACCCCAACCGAGTTTCGTCTCCTGCTCTGCCTCGCTGAACACGCCGGTCAGATGCTCTCGTACACGCAACTGGTACGCTGTGCCCAGGGTTACGAAGCGAGTGATCTGGAGGCTGGTGAGTTGATCAAGCCCCATATTCACCACCTGCGCCAGAAGATCGAGCCCGATCCAAGCGCACCGCGCTACCTGCTCAATGTACGTGGGAAGGGTTATATCCTGCAGGTCGAGTCACCGACTGCGTAGAGTGGGTCTATTCCTGAGAGCAGAGTGCATGATGAGCGAACCGTCGGCCATTCCAACACGGCTACAGGCGATCATCGAAGAGTTCCAGGAGAGCGATCGCAATGAAAAGCTTGAGTTGATGCTCGAGTATGCCGATCGCTTACCGCCACTGCCTGAGCATCTGCAGGGCCATAGCGGCATGGATCAGGTTCATGAGTGCATGAGCCCGGTCTTTCTCCAGGGTGAGCTCGTTCATGGTGGCATGCTGTTCCATATTGATGTGCCACCTGAGGCTCCTACCACCCGTGGCTACGCTGCGCTACTCGCTGAGGGACTGCGTGGCGCTACTCCAGCTGAAGTGTTGGCCGTGCCAAGCGACTTCTTTCAGGCAATGGGCTTGCACCAACTCTTAAGTCCACAGCGTCTGAACGGCATCAGTGCCATTCTGGCCTATATGAAGCGCCAGGCGCTCCGGTTTGTGGCTTAGGCTTGTGTTGGCGGCGCCGATGTTACCACCTGGCGCCGCCACGGTTGGGTTGAGGTTTTTTGTGGAGGGCTGCGCCCTCCACGCCTCCCCGCGGGTGAGTTTCGTCTCCAAGGCTGCGCCCTCTACGCCTCACCCCATTCAGGGGGTGCGGGCGGCAAGCAGTGCTTGAGCCAGAGCATTCAGGATGGATGCTGGTCGCTCGCCGGGGATCAAGCCGATACGGCGCATGAGCGCGCGCCGATAGATGTGCAGTGAGAGCGGCGCAAAGCTACTGCGGCGCCTATGGGCATAGTGACGCGCTGGGCGTAGCGGGATCATCATGGGCTCTTCGCTCTCTAGATTGTATAATAATTCACAAGAATCATCATAGCAAGAGCTATTGGTGTGCGTCAAGAGCGGTAGGTCCGCGCATGATCTGTGCAGCAGGCGCGCAGCAGATCAACACCATTAGGAGGCACTCGCGAGGAGACGCTGGGCCGTCGTGATCACGGTGGATGGGCTGATAGAGTCCATGCACTCAGGGCCGATCGTTCCGCGCTTGCAGCTGGTGAAGATCCCGCAGGGGCTACAGGCGATCCCGGCTCTCAGCACCTGGTGGCGCTCGGGGCTACCCCAGGGGCCAAAGCGCTGTTGATCGCTCGGCCCAAAGAGGTGGATCGTCGGTCTCCCCTGGCTAACTGCGAGGTGCAGCGGGCCACTATCTAGGCCAACCACCAGATGCGCATGCCCAAACAGGGCGGTCAATTGGCCAATGGTCGTCTGCCCAACCAGGCTGAGCAGCGGTCGGGTGAACGAACTGGCGATCTGGGTGACCAGTTCGATCTCAGCGGGGCCACCGGTGAGCAGGAGAAGGTTCTGTGGATCGGTACTCAGGGCATCAGCGACCACAACCCACCAGTCGGGAGACCACAGCTTCATCGGACCAGCGGTACCGGGGTGCAAGATAATCAGGCGTCGATCATGGGCAGCGTGCTCAGCCCGCCACGCCGCCGCCCAGGCCACTTCAGCGGGTGTCGGCATGAAGCGGGTGGGGAGTAGGTCGATAGCCTCGGTGGGGAGTGAAACCCCGGTCAGGGCGGTGACTACGGCGAGAGCCTGGCGTGTCACATGCTCGCGCGGATCGTAGGGGAGTGCCGTTGTCAGGAAGGGTCTACAACGGGGATGGGCGTGGCCGATACGTTGCGGGATAGCGGCAAGGGCAGCCAGGGCCGCTCCCCACCAGTGGTCATCACGGAGTAGAAGTGCTGCATCGTAGGTACTGCGGCGCAGTTGGTAGGCCGTTTTGAGCAGGAGAAGGTAGGGTCGGAGGGAGCGGCGCCTGACGGGTGTACGTTCAAATCCAGGAAAGGGGAGTTCAACCAGTGCATCGAGATCGGGATTGCCCGACCAGATACGTGACGACCAGGGGCCGACTAGGGCTGTAATCCGTGCGCTGGGCAGGGTCTGACGCAACCAGCGCAGTGCTGGCGTAGCGAGGAGCAGATCACCGAGATGGTCAGGCTTGATCAGCAGGATGCGCTGAACGTTGGATGGGGGCATCGTTCGTGGCTCAGGCACGCTTCGGTTTCGGCTACGCCGACTGACCATGTAGCGGTACGTAGATGAGGGAGGGCAAAAAAGCCCTCCGCACCTTCCTACGGCGTATCAGAAGAGCATGGCGGCGCACTCACGGGCAAGCTGGCGTAGGCGATCCGCAGTGGGCTTATTGGCGTGCTGCTCCTCCTGAGTTGCCAGTTCGTTGAGGCGCTTCACCAGATCGGGGGTGATTTTTGCCACACTGGTACGCAGCATACGGGTAGCCTGCTGGGGAGTCTCCGCAGCCAGGAGCTCGTTGATAAAACGATCCTCAGGGGTCATGCGCTCCTGAATGACCCCAAGGGCAGCTTCAGCAAGCTGCCCAAATAGCTCAACCAGATCCGTGCGATCGGCACGTTGAGCGGCAGCAGCATTCGCTGAGAGGACCATCATGAACGCCTCGTCCACACGATCGGCATGTTCGCGTAGGGCAGCAAGGGGATCGGGGGTCGCGAACAGCTCATCGAGGAGTTTACTTCCCGACTCAAACATCGCCTGAGCCTGCCGATCGAGCTCTTCCACAACGGTGAGCAGACGAGCGCGGCGCGCTTCGAGAAGTGCCGCCTGTTCAGGCTGCCCAGCAGCCTCAGCAGCCTCGATCCGTGCATTCCAGCGCTGGTAGAAGCCATAGTCGATCATGGCGCGCAGATCCGCCACCACGGGCTCCAACTCTGCGTCAGAGGCGGCAATCAGCCGATCGATAGCCTGGTCTAGTTCAGCATCATTGTGGGTGGAGCCACCAAGCTGAGCCATCAGGCGCTCCTGGAGTTGCAGGAGCATGGTCTGGGCCTCAGACTGTTGCGGGGGGGTGGCCTCAATAAATGCGGCAAGGGTGGCAAAGAACTCTGGGGTGAGCTCCTCCCAACGCTGTTCGACCAGATCGCTAAAGGCGGCATCATCGGTGAGTAGACCAGCCAACTCACTAATCAGCTCGATCTGAGCCCGTTGACGGTTTAGGGTCTCACGGCTAATCCCATCAGCTTCGAGCACGGCATCGAGCAGCGAGGGCAGGGTGAGGAAACGACGTGGGGCGAGGAGGTGGGAGCGTGGTGCATCGGCGGGCAGGGAGCGCATGAGGAACGAGGTCGCCTCACCGACAAAACGCTCCTGCTCGTTCGGTCGACTGTTCAACTCCTGGGGAAAGTAGACGAGACAGAGTTGCTTTGTAGCATCGTGGTAGATCAAGGGAGCGGCGAGCATGCTCGCGGCACGACAGTTGGGGCAGACCGCCAGGTTGATCTGTCCACTCAACAGGAGGGACTTCAGTTCAGGCTGCTGCGTCACGTCAACCAGGGTGTAGATTGCGGTACGAAAGGGTGTACCACAGGCCGGACAACTAATCTGGATGGGTTGGGGAGCGACCGGGGGCATACGCGATATCTCCAGGTATTTGATGGTGGTGCGCTGCGGCGTGGATCTGAGGTATTATCGTCTCCGACCAACCACCGCGAAGAGTGGGTCGCTCAGCCAGCGGTGTGGGGAGCGATCGTAGGGGGTAATCAGCTCAAAACAGCCAGTAAGCTCAAAGTAGCTGCGCACGAGGGCGACATGCTGATGATCATCAGTGGCGACCCAAATCTGCACAGCCTTGCTGGGAAAGCAGCGGTTGGAAAAGGTGACAATGAAGGGGGCAGCAGGGCGCAACACCCGGGCCACCTCAGCGAAGACCTCAACGGGATGGGTGAGATACTGCACCGAGACGGTACAGACCGCCCCATCGAACGACGCATCGGGAAAAGGGAGGGTTGGATCACTGTTCAGATCGTGGATGAGGTACTCGTCGAGCTGTGGGTTGTTGCGTAGCTCTTCCTCATTTAGTCCTAGGCCGACTACGCGGTGCGCATTCAGTTCGGGGGGCAGATGGCTAACAAAGCTACTCATCAGGTCGAGGAGGCGACCATTCGTGGGTAGTAACTCGCGGAAGAGCCCCGTCACCGCACTACAGGCGAGGGTATCGATATGGGCGGTGAGGCGAGGGTAGAGGTAGAAGGCGCTATCGTCGCTCTCATCGTAGCGCCTGAAGTAGCTTGGGGGGAGACTCTGCTTCAGACGCAACGTGTACTCCTCTAGGTGGCACAAGCATGGTTGAGAATCGGCAATTCCTGTTATAGTATAGGCCGAGTCTGAGTCAGGGCGCAAGGCATGTTTTCATTTCGGCTGCGCCGGTGCGACCGCCTGGCGTTACCAAGGTTGAATTGGGGTCTTTTGGGGAGGGCTATGCCCTCCCCACCTCCCGCAGGGA
Source organism: uncultured Chloroflexota bacterium (assembly GCA_903915775.1). Lineage (GTDB taxonomy): Bacteria > Chloroflexota > Chloroflexia > Chloroflexales > Chloroflexaceae > Viridilinea. Next base: position 8,780 of record CAIWUD010000226.1, read on the forward strand.
GCGATATGAGGAGTCGACGCATGCGTACGATCCAGATCCATGAAACGGGTGGTCCTGATGTCCTTCAGTTGCATGAGAGTGCCCCACCAGAACCAGGCCCAGGGCAGGTACGGGTACGTGTAGCTGCCGCAGGTCTGAACTACATTGACACCTACCATCGAACGGGGCTCTACAAGCTCCCTCTCCCCTTTACACCTGGCCTAGAGTGTGCGGGAACTATTGAGGCAGTTGGCCCAGGTGTGACGGGTTGGTCGGTCGGCGAGCGCGTGGCTACCGCCTCAGGAATTGGCGCGTACGCCGAACTGGCTCTCGCCCCCGCAGCGAGGCTCGTGCGCCTTCCTGCGGCCGTTGATACGAAACTGGGTGCAGCGGTGATGCTCCAGGGGCTGACGGCCCACTACCTGGCTTACAGCACCTACCCACTGAAACCGGGTGCTACTTGTGTCGTGACGGCCGCCGCAGGGGGCGTTGGGCTGCTCCTGGTGCAGATCGCCAGTCGACTGGGAGCACGGGTCATCGGTCTGTGTGGCAGTGAGGCGAAAGCGAGCCTAGCGCGCGCTGCTGGTGCCGACGAGGTGATTAACTACACCCGGGAGCCATTTGCGGCCCGTGTACGCGAGTTGACGAACGGGATGGGCGCCGACGTGGTTTACGACTCGGTGGGGGCTACTACCTTTGAAGCGAGCCTGGATAGTCTACGTCCACGCGGCATGATGGTCAGCTTCGGCAACGCCAGCGGCCCAGTACCCTCAGTCAGCCCGCTCACGCTCAGCAGCAAGGGCTCACTCTTCCTGACCCGTCCGACTCTGGCTCACTACATCGCGAGTGAGGAGGAGTTAGCGTGGCGCGCCGGTGACCTCTTCAGCCGGATGGCGGCCGGCGAGTTGGATGTACGTATCGACCGTGAGTTCCCGCTGCATGAGGCTGCGGAGGCCCACCGTCTCCTCGAGAGCCGCCAGACGAGCGGCAAGGTGTTGATCATCCCATAGGAGTACCGTCCCATGCGCGTTGTGATGAAGTTTGGCGGAACATCGGTAGGTAGTGCCGAGGCGATCCGCCAGGTGGCCCAGATTGTGGCCGAGAGCCGCCGTGAGCACGAGGTGGTGCTTGTGGTGTCGGCAATGAATGCCCCCGATCTCCGGACGACCGATAGTCTGATCGCCGCGGCCAAGGCTGCAGCCGGGGGCAATGGCGACGCGACCGCCCAGATTGTGCCCAAGCTCCTAGCGCTGCACCTACGCGTCGCCGCCGAGCTCGCCCCACCCGCTGAGTGTGCCGCCCTTGAGGTCGAACTTCGTGCGATGTTGGACTACATGAGCGAACTCTCGCGCAGTATTGCTGTCCTGGGCGAACTTACCCCACGCGCACTCGACCTCTTCAGTGGCCTGGGTGAACGGATCAATGCGCGCCTCATCGCCGCAGCACTCCGTGGTGTTGGCCTCTCGGCAGCAGCAGTGGACGCCACCGGGCTCATCGTCACCGATGATCGGTACGGCATGGCCGCGCCGCTCATGGCTGAAACGCGTGAGCAGACGCGGGCCGTACTGCTACCGATGCTTTCCGCTGGCCAAGTGGCCGTCGTGACCGGCTTTATTGGCGCCACACGGAGCGGTGTCCCCACGACGCTAGGACGTGGTGGTTCAGACTACTCCTGCTCGATTCTGGGCAGCGTGCTCGATGCGCACGAAGTCTGGTTCTGGAAAGAGGTCGATGGCGTCTTAACGGCCAATCCGAAGGTGGTGCCTGAAGCACGAACCATGGCGCACCTCTCCTATAGCGAAATGGGCGAGATGGCCTACTACGGGGCGAACGTGCTCCACCCAAAGACGGTACAGCCACTAGTTCAGCGACGCATCCCGATCCGGATTCGCAATACCTTCAACCCGACCCATCCTGGGACGATTATCAGCGCTGATCAGGGTGAAGGTAACGCAAAAGCAGTAACAGCGATCAAAGATGTAAGCCTGATCACGGTAGGTGGGCCGGGTATGCTCGGACTAACCGGGGTCGCAGCGCGCATCTTCGGTGCGGTGGCACGCTCCGGCAGCAATATTCTGCTCATATCGCAAGCCTCCAGTGAGCAGAGTGTCTGCCTTGCGGTGGCCAAAGCTGATGCAGAAGCGGCAGTAGCTGCGCTCCGCGAAGAGCTCATGCGGGACTTCTCGGCTCACGATGTCGAGCATATCGGGGTGATCGACTGCACCATTGTCGCCCTTGTAGGCTCGGGCATGCGTGGTACACCGGGTATCGCCGGTCGTACCTTTGGGGCTCTGGGGCAAGCGGGGATCAACATCATCGCCATCGCTCAGGGTAGCACCGAGAATAACATTTCACTCATTGTCGCCCCCAGCGATAGTGACGAAGCGGTGCGGGTCATTCATCGCAGCTTTGCGGATGGTTCGAGATCGGCTGTGCCGGCCTGACCGTCTGGCGGTACCAGGGCTAGGTTCGGGTTGTTTGTGGAGGGCCGTGCCCTCCACGCCTCCCGTCTGGCGCCACCAGAACTTTTTTGTGGAGGGCCGCGCCCTCCAAACCTCCCCAAACGAAAACGTAGCCATGAATATCGCCATCTTCACCGAGACGTTTCTACCCAAGATCGACGGTGTGGTTACGATTCTCTGCCAAGTGTTGGAGCGGCTGCAGAGCCAGGGGCATCGGGTGCTCCTCTTTGGACCACCCGGGGGGCCACCAACCTATGCCGGGGCGGAGATCGTCGGTGTCGGCGGACCACCGCTGCCGTTCTACCCGGAGCTACGGATCAACATTCCAGGTCGAGCCATCTGGGAGCGGCTGCGAGCGTTCAAGCCCGACCTGGTGCACGTGGTTGCACCCTTCTTCCTCGGACCATTTGGGCTATCCTATGCACGTCGCCTCGATCTCCCCATCCTGGCCTCATTCCATACCCATGTGCCGCGCTACGTCCGTCACTATGGTGGCGCCTTCGTTGAACCGGCGATCTGGGCCTACCTCCGTTCACTGCACAATCAGGCCCATGTTAACCTCTGCCCAAGTAGCGAGACATTGAAAGATCTGCGCAGCCACGGTTTTGCACGGGTTCGCTGGTGGCAGCGTGGGATCGATACGCAACGCTTCAGCCCAGGCCCACGCGACAGCGCACTCCGTGAGCGGTTGAGCGGTGGGCACCCAGACGATCTGCTGGTGCTCTATGTGGGGCGACTCTCGCCAGAGAAGCGCCTGGAATTGATCCGTGATCCCCTCTTCAGCGTCCCAGGGGTGCGTCTGGCGATGGTAGGGGGCGGGCCGAGCAGTGACATGCTCCAGCGCCACTTCCGTGGTACAGCCACGAGTTTTCCCGGTTTTCTGCGCGGTGATGATCTCGTTGCGGCGTACCGCAGCGCCGATCTCTTCCTCTTTCCCTCAACCACCGAGACCTTCGGCCTCGTGGCGTTGGAGGCGATGGCGTGCGGCATCCCGGTGATCGCGGCGAAGACAGGCGGTGTACTCGACATCATCCGTAATGGTGAGAACGGACTGCTCTTCAACCCTGAGAACTTTGCTGAGATTGGATCGCTAGTACAACAGCTCAAGGCCGACCCAGCGTTGCGCTCACGCATGGCGGAGGAGGGGATCCGCCACGCTCAGAGTCGCTCCTGGCAGGCAACCATGGATCAGCTGATTAGCTACTACGAGGTAGCAGTGAGGGTCTACCAGCAGCAGCGGAGGCGCCGGGTGGCCAGAGGAAGCCCACGGAAAGGGTAGACCCCTTCCCGTGGATAGGACTACGAGGCTTCAGCGGGGGCCGTTTGCAGGGCATGGCCCGTCTCACGCCAGTTGACGTGCGGCATAATCAGCGCTGGCCTGATGCGGTCCTGGTAGTGCCGCACCACGTGAATGACCGACTCGAGGAGGGTATCGCTCAGGTAGTGTGGTTGGAGCCCCAGGCTCAGGAGGCTAGTATTGACCGCGTTGTAGTAGTGGGCCTCTTTCTCCACGCGTGGGTTGGGCAGATGGTTGATCGGCACATCGAGGCCCAGTTCCGCTCCGGTGCGCTGCACGATACGGGCGAGATCGAGCACACTAAACTGCTCGGTAAAC
>CAIWUD010000227.1 GCA_903915775.1 uncultured Chloroflexota bacterium
GGCGCAGCCCTCCACGAAAAACCCAACCCAACCTTGCGACGGGAGGTGTGGAGGGCGCAGCCCTCCACGAAAAACCCAACCCAACCTTGCGACGGGAGGTGTGGAGGGCGCAGCCCTCCACGAAAAAATCTACCCAACCCTGGTAGCGCCAAACAGCCAAGCCGGCGCAGCCGAAATTGAAACCTGCCTAATGGAGCAACCATGCGCATCCAACCTTCTCCGGAAGATATGATCGCCCTGACGAGTCTGAACCCCTTTGAGCGTTTTCCCGATGGACGGCCCAGGGTACCCGATGATCTCCTGGAGCGGATGAAGCTCGTGACCACGGAGGAGGCTTGGGGGGTATTGCGCAAGCATGGCTACCACCGACAGTTCGCGGGGAACTGGCGCGAGACTCACCCAGGGAAGATTACGGTCGGTCGAGCAGTGACTGCACAGTTTGTGCCTCACCGCCCCGACTTTCATGATGCGATTCAGCGCGCCGGCCTGGCTGAGGGGCGTGGGGCTATCGGTGGCCAAAACTCCTGGATCATCGAGACTCTACAACTCAACGATGTGATGGTGGTCGACATCTTTGGGAAGGTGAAGGATGGCACGGTTGTCGGTGACAACCTGGGTACTGCCGTCCGGTCACGTACCCGAGCTGGCGCGGTCATTGATGGTGGCATCCGCGACTACCAGGGTCTGGTTCAGCTCACTGACGTCAACTTCTACGTCCGTGGTCTGGATCCGACGGCGATTGCCGATGTCACACTGGCTGGGCTCAACATTCCCATCCGCATCGGCGAGGCGACCGTTCTTCCCGGTGATGTCGTGCTTGGCACACCTACTGGCATCATCTTCATCCCCAGCCACCTCGTCCAGGAGGTGGTGGAGTATAGCGAGGATATTCGCGTCCGCGACGAATTTGGGAAGCAGCGCCTGGATGAGGGCAAGTATACGAGTGGCGAGATCGACGTACCTGTCTGGCGTGAGGATATCGAAGCTGACTTCCAGCAGTGGAAGCGGGAGCAACAGAAGTAGGTTTCAGCATGACAAGCAGTGAACAGAGTCCCCGACCTGAAGATCATGTCCGTACGGCATCCCGTCCTAGTGATCTGCGCATCACCGATATGCGCACGGCGACGGTCGGTTGGGAGAACTGGCACTTTACGATCATCCGCATCGACACCAACCAGGGTATCAGTGGGTATGGCGAAGTGCGCGACTTTGCCTCGAAGACCTACGCGCTCCAGCTCAAGCGGTTGCTGCTTGGCGAGAATCCCTGTAACGTCGAGCGGCTCTTTCGCAAGATCAAGCAGTTTGGCGGCCATGGTCGGCAGGGCGGTGGGGTGAGCGGCGTCGAGATGGCCCTGATGGATCTCGCGGGCAAAGCTTACCATGTACCTGCCTATGTCCTCGCTGGTGGCAAGTATCGCGACCGGATCAGGATGTATTGCGACACCCCCAACGAGGATAGTGGCGAGGCGATGGGCTACAAGCTCAAGGGGCGTCTGGAGCAGGGCTTCACCATGCTTAAGATGGACCTGGGGGTGCAGCCGCTCTACGGTGTACCCGGGGCCCTCTCCTGGCCTCAGGGCATGCTCCCCAGCGACTCGGTCGACAAGATGGAGAAGATGTTCAACGCCACGGTGTTGATGCACCCCTTCACCCATGTGCGCCTGACGCCGAAGGGCATGCGCATGATCTGCGAGTATGTGGAGCAGGTACGGGCGATCGTCGGTGATGAGGTGCCAATCGCTGCTGATCACTTCGGTCACATCGGCATCGACGATTGCCTCAGGCTGGGTGAGGCCCTTGAGCCCTACAACCTGGCGTGGCTCGAGGATCTCGTGCCCTGGCAGTACACCGATAGCTGGGTACAGCTCGAGCGCGCCCTGAACACTCCTGTCTGTACGGGTGAAGATATCTACTGCCTGGATGGCTTCAAAGCACTGCTCGATGCCCGCGCCGTGAATGTGATCCATCCCGACCTGGCAACCTCGGGTGGCATTCTGGAGACGAAGCGCATCGGTGACTACGCCCAGCAGTGTGGGGTGAGCATGGCACTGCACATGGCTGGTACGCCAGTCAGCACCTTTGCGAGTGTCCACTGTGCAGCGGCTACCGAGAACTTCATTGCGCTGGAGCACCACTTCACCGAGGTTCCCTTCTGGGGGGATTTTGTCGATGGCGTAGCGAAGCCGATCATCCAGAATGGCTACATCGCTGTTCCTGAGGCCCCAGGACTGGGCATCACGATCAACGAGGAGGCGATCAAGGAGCATCTGGTGGCGTGGGATCGCGGTTTCTTCGAGCCGACGACGGAGTGGGATGGTGTGCGGAGTTGGGATCGACTCTGGTCGTGAACTGCGGAGCAGATAATGAAGATTACACGTGTACGTTCGATTCTGACTGCCCCTGATGGCATCACCCTCGTGGTAGTCAAAGTCGAGACCGACCAGGATGGCCTCTACGGTCTCGGCTGTGCTACCTTCACCCAGCGTCCAACCCTGGTTGCGCAGGCTGTGGATGAGTATCTCGATCCGCTGCTGCGCGGTCGTGATCCGACCAACGTCGAGGATCTCTGGCGGGTGATGTATGTCAACTCCTACTGGCGCAACGGCCCCGTCCTCAACAATGCGATCAGTGGCGTCGACATGGCGCTCTGGGACATCAAGGGCAAAGTGGCTGGCATGGCGGTCTACGACCTGATTGGCGGCAAGTGTCGTGAGGCTGCGATGGTCTACCGCCACGCCGATGGTCGTGAGCCAGCCGAGGTGTTGGAGAATGTGATCAAGTACCAGGAGGAGGGGGCGCTGGCGGTGCGCTGCCAGATGGGCGGTTATGGTGGCCGAGTCAAGGACATCCGCCAATCCACGGCCCTGCCAAGCCGCGAGGCGCCCCAGGCGACTCACCGAGGTGGCGGCCTTGAGCGCCAGGATAGTGCCTTCCCCGGCGCCTACTACGATCCTGACGCCTATGCCCGTTCGATACCCCCACTCTTCGACTATGTCCGGTCGCACATCGGCTTTGAGCTCTTTCTCCTTCACGACATCCATGAGCGCCTCGCACCGATCGATGCCATCCGTATGGCGAAGGCCCTGGAGCCCTACCGGCTCTTTTTCCTCGAGGATGTCCTAGCCCCCGATCAGATCGAGTGGTTCCGCCGCCTGCGCGAGCAGAGTGCTACCCCTATCGCTATGGGTGAACTGCACACCAACGCCCTCGAGTGGAAGCCGTTGATCGCCGAACAGTTGATCGACTTCATTCGCGCTCACATCTCGGCCATTGGCGGTTTTACACCGGCTAGGAAACTGGCTGCGCTCTGTGAAGCCTTCGGTGTACGTACGGCTTGGCACGGCCCTGGTGATGTCTCACCAATCGGCCATGCGGCCAACCTTCACCTCGATCTTGCCTGCCCCAACTTTGGCATTCAGGAGGTGATCCACTTCGGTGAGGCCCTCTACGAGGTCTTCCCAGGGACGCCCGTCCTCCGGGGTGGCTACCTCTGGGCGAACGAAGGTCCAGGTTGGGGCGTTGATCTCGATGAGGCAGCCGCTGCAAAATACCCACCGGTGATCAAGACGATTGAGTGGACGCAGAGCCGCTGGCCCGACGGGACGCTCTGGACGCCATAGGTGTGTGTAGCCTCTGAGTTGCGGGCACGGGTGCTGGTTCATACCAGCACCCGTTTTTATTGGATGCCGAGCCACGGGTAACTGAGAGGTGTGGAGGGCTTCGCCTATGGGCTTGACCCTCTTACGGGAGGGGTGGAGGGCGTAGCCCGCCACAAAAAACCTCACCCAACTCTGGTTCCGTGGCTTTTCCAGGGAGAAGAGCGAAGAGATACAGCCTCAGAATGGCTTGCCAGAGGGAAGTGCTTTGTATTATGATGCCAAGGGTGCTCTTGCTCGCTTCAGCAGGAATAGTGCATGAACTTTCTACGTCGACTATTTGGAGGCCCTGGTGAGCTATCCGATCCAGCTCTCCACCTCTATGTGCGCTGCAGCAAGTGTAGCTCAGCGATCCATACACGCATTCACCGCATGAATGATCTGACGGTTGAGTATGGTGATGACGATACGATTGTAGGCTATCGGCTGCGCAAAGAGATGATGGATGGACGCTGCTTCCGCCTCGTCTATACTGATCTCCATTTTGACCGCAACCGTCGCGAGGTGAGCCGTGCGATCGAGGGGGGGGAGTTTATTAGTGCTGATGAGTATCAACGCCTGACCAAAGGTGTGGAGCAGCGCTGATGGTGTCGCCTGCCTTCTTCATCCCCCTTGCGGTGAGTGCCATTCTTGGTGCGATTGCCGGAGCTGCGCTGCGCTGGGCGGCCCCGCAGCAGGGGTGGAACATCTTCATTGCCGCCTTTCTCTGGACCCTGATCGCTGCGGCGGGCAGTACGATCGGGCGGTTTGCCGGTGAGCGTATCCGCCGTGGCCAGTGGTGCCGAGGGCTCTGGTTGGCTCATCTGCAGAGTTTTCCCCTGACAACGATCTTCATGCTCGTTGCTACGCTGCTCAGTGCACGCTTTACGCTCCTGCCCACGGTAATGCCGGTGCTCTACGCTGCTACGCTCGTGGTGGCCCTGACCCTGGCCCTCCTCGGGGTCATCATGTCGCCCTACGTGCGGCGCCCCTAGGGAGAGGTGAGGAGTCTTCTCATGGGTGTCGTAACCCTGACCGAACTGATGGTACGGTGTGCGGCGTGGCGTGCCGAGGGGCAGCACATTGTCTTTACCAACGGTGTGTTTGATCTGCTCCATGCCGGGCACGTTGGCTATCTCGAGCGTGCCCGGGCACTCGGTGAGCGTCTGGTTGTTGGGGTCAACTCGGATGCATCCACGCGTGCCATCAAAGGGCCGTTGCGCCCTATTCTCCCCGAAGCCGATCGGGCGCTCCTCCTGTCCGCTTTGCGCCCGGTTGATCTGGTGACGATCTTTAGCGAGCCTACGGCGGAGGCTCTGGTAGCAGCGTTGCGACCGGAGATCTACGTGAAGGGTGGCGACTATGGTGGCAACGATGCGCAGCCCGACCTCAACCGCCTACCCGAGGCACGTCTGGTGATCGCGTATGGTGGCCAGGTGGTGCTGCTCCCCTTTGCCGAGGGGCGTTCAACCTCTGCGCTCATTGCGCGCATTCTGGAGCGTTACGCAACATAGTGCGGCAGCCCGGGTAGACCCCTTCACACGCCCCATATAATTAGGTTGTGAGTGTCTGACATCGTGGTGTAACAGGCCAGAGGAAGTGCATATGCAGGAGTACTTTGAGTTTGGGCTAGGCGGGCGAGTACTCTACAAAAATGGCCTTGCCCGCGAACTGGGGCAGGTCCTAGCAGAGATGGGAGTGGGCCGGGCCTTTATCGTCACCGATAAGGGCGTCCAGTCTGTCGGGCTCCTGACGCCAATTTTGGAGAGCATGGCAGGTAGTGTCGAACTGGTTGGGATGATCGATGATATCCCTGCCAACTCCTCGGTGCGCGTGGTTGAGGCTGCCACGGCTACCCTGCTGGCTGCCGAAGCCGATGTGATCATTGCCGTGGGTGGTGGCAGCCCGATGGATAGTGCGAAGGGGATGCGGCTGTTGGCGACCCATGGGGGTCGGATTGCCGACTATGAGGGATACAACGTTATCCCGGGGCGGCTCCTTCCGATGGTCGCTATTCCCACTACCGCTGGTACGGGCAGCGAAGTCACATCAATTGCGGTCATCCTCGACGAGGAGGAGGGGCGTAAGATCGCCCTCGTCAGTCGCTACCTCTACCCCGATCTTGCCATTCTCGACCCCGAGCTGACCTTGACCCTCCCGCCGCGTCTGACAGCAGCAACCGGTATGGATGCCCTTGCCCACGCGATTGAGACATTTGTCTCTACGGAGAACAACCCCTTTAGCGACAGCCTGGCTCTTGCAGCGATCGATATGATTGCGACTCATCTCCGCGATGCTGTGCAGACTGGGAGCGATCTCGAGGCGCGTAGCCGCATGCTGATGGCCTCGACCATGGCTGGTATCGCCTTCTCGAACAGCCTGCTGGGTGTAGTCCATGCCCTTGCCCACGCGATTGGCGGCAAGTATCAGATCCACCATGGCACGCTCAACGCGCTGATTCTGCCCCACGCGATGCTCTACAACAGTGTGGTTGCCCCTGAGCGCTACGTACGCATCGCGTGGGCCATGGGTGTCAATGCTGGTGGGCGCAGCGACAGTGAGGTAATCGTCGATGGGATCAACGCGGTGCGAACCCTGGTTGCCGACTGTGGTCTACCACTGCGCCTGCGCGATCTCGACATCCCCGAGGCAGCCTTGCCCGAGCTTACCGCACTCTCCCTCGTGGAACCGGCGATCTTCAACAATCCACGTGTGGCTACAGAAGAAGAGTTGCTTGAGTTGCTACGTGCGATCTGGTAGATCGGCGTAGGGGGCTACTACGGTTGTCCCTGGCTCGACCTGGGCACCTGCTGCTACCCGTACACCCCGTCCGAGGATGGCGCCACGTGTGATCAGTTGGGTACGCTGCAGCCTACCGCGGGTCTCGGCCGTAGGCCGCAACTCCTCGAAGGTGCGGGCTGCCAAGAGCGCGCCACTCTCAACAGTAGCTCCGTCATCGAGCCATGAGGAGTGGATCGCAGCACCTGCATCGACAGACGCTCCTGCGGAGAGTACTGAGGCAACGACCGTAGCAGTTGCCCCTACCAGGGCTTGCGGGCCGATCACACAAGGGCCGACAATCCGCGCTGAGGGATCGACCTGGGCCGTGGGGTGGATGAAGATCTGCTCCGGCATGCGGCTCGCCACGAGAAACTGGGCTGCGCTCAAAGCCTCCCAGGGATTGCCGACCGGTACCCAGTAGCCGGTACAGCGATGTGGTACCACTGGCTCAGTCGCGGCGATGGCCGCGATCAGATCGGTCAGTTCAAGCTCACCACGCGGTGAAGGCTTAATCTGCTCGAGCAGTGGGAAGACAGCGCTATCGAAACGGTAGATCCCCGGATTTGCCAGGGCATTGGCTGGGGGATGGGCTGGCTTCTCGATAATCGCACGTACCCTCCCATCCTCGATCTGGAGCAGGCCAAACGCACGGGCATCCTCGACCAGCAGGCCAGCGACAGCGTAGCGTCCATGGGTAACGCCCAGGATATCTTCACGAGCGATCAGATTATCGCCATAGAGGAGAAAAAAGGGCTCATCAATTTTGCCAACCGCCAGCAGGGCCCCGGCTGTCCCATTCACCTGCTGCTGGTGAGCGTAGTGCAGCTCAATGCCGCGGTAGCTCGTGCCAAAGAAGGCCTCAACCATATCGGCCCGATAGCCAACCACGAGAGTCGCCCGTTCAACCAGACCGACTAGTTCATCAAGGATATGGGCCAGTAGTGGTCGATCGAGGAGGGTGATCAGCGGTTTGGGGCGGTAGAGCGTCAGCGGACGAGTACGTGTCGACTCACCAGCGGCCAGGATGACTGCATGGCGTGGAACTATCGAGTCCATCAATAGGCTCCTTTACGGGCGGTGTAGAGGGCGTAGCCCTTCATCAAAAACGAACCCAGCGTAGCCCTAGCAGCGCAGGACAGCACCGTCGGCGCAGCCGACCGGCGAGCGCAGTCCTCCACAAAATCCCCCAACGTAGCCCCGGTAGCGCCAGCGTGTGAAGCCGGCGCAGCCGAAACCGAACCTAAGAATAACAAAGCTCTAACGCCGCTTCGATACCAGTCTAACACTCGCTCATTATAGTGGTAACAGCTTCGCGGGAGCGACGATGAGCAGCAGCCACCGCCCCAGGAGCAGCTTCAACCATACGATACTACAGAGAGGGAATAGACGTGCATAAAGGAGGCAGCTATATGGCAACCATGACCCGCTGGGATCCCATTCAGGAGGCTGTGACCCTACGCGAGGCGGTCAACCGTCTCTTCGAGGAGAGTTTCGTACCAGCCACGCCCCCTCGCGGCACCCTGGCTGTACCTCTGGATCTGAGCGAGACCGCCGATAGCTACATGATCGAGGCGGTTGTCCCCGGTTTGAAGGCGGAGGATCTCTCGATTACCTTTGAGAATGGCATTCTGAGCATCAGTGGTGAGATCCGCCAGAGTGAGGAGAGCAAGGACCGCAACTACCACCGGGTTGAGCGCCGCTTCGGTCGCTTTAGCCGCAGTGTCTCGCTACCCACCACGGTGCGTGGAGACGCCATCGTGGCTCGCCTGGAGCATGGGGTGCTCTTCCTCACCATCCCCAAGGCCGAGGAGGTCAAGCCGCGGAAGATCACGGTCAGCGTCAACTAGATCGCTGGGGAGCAGAAAACAGACGTGCGGAGAGGCTCAACCTCTCCGCACGTTGTTCTATGCGTGTTGCACGGTGGTGGGATGTGGCGTAGCCGCGTGAAAGCCCGGAGCGTGTGTTGCGGCCCGAGATCGCCTGGGAGGGCTTTACCCTCCCAAACATTACCTACTATCGACTTTGGGTGGTGATGCGTAGTACGACTACTTACCGCCGCA
>CAIWUD010000228.1 GCA_903915775.1 uncultured Chloroflexota bacterium
CCGTGGTTCCGCTGCGGAGGTGTGGAGGGCTTTGCCCTCCACAAAAAACTCAACCCAACCGTGGTTCCGCTGCGGAGGTGTGGAGGGCTTTGCCCTCCACAAAAAACTCAACCCAACCGTGGTTCCGCCAGGAAAAAGATCGAACAGTCACCAGAGGAGACTTCCCATGGCCAGGCACCCACTAATAGTCATTGGGAGTGGTGGTTTTAGTCGTGACGTCGTCTGGGCAATGCTGAATAGCAGCATGGTCTATACGGCCCATGAGCTCGTGGGCTTCTGTGACGATGATCCCGCACGATGGGGGCAGGAGATCATGGGCTACCCGGTCCTCGGCAGCCCCGAGCAGGTTGCGGCCACGCGAATTGGACAACCCTCCTTTATCTGTTCAATTGGCGATAACCGTGCGCGATCGCGTGTCGTTGCGCGGGCGCTCAACCTGGGCTGGCAGCCCGTGAGCGTGATCGATCCCTCAGCGCTCATTGCCGACGAGGTAACGATTGGGGTAGGCAGCTACATCGGTGCACGCGCCATCGTTTCACCCCAGGCCCGTATTGGCAGTTACGTCATTATCAACAACCATACGACGATCGGCCACGACTGCCTACTGGAGGATTTTGCGCAGGTTGGGCCTGGTGGGCGTATCTCTGGCTTCAGTGTACTCAGAGAGGGGGCGCTGCTGGGGGCTAACGCCGTCATCGCCCAAGGGCGGGAGGTAGGCCCCTACGGCGTACTCGGCGCCTGTTCCTTCGGGATGAGCGATATCCCTGCTGCTGCGACGGCTACTGGTATTCCAGCCCGTGTCGTCATGCGCCGCTGAGAAAGGAGCGTTGCAATGAGAAGTGCTGATCTACGCCAGATTGTGGCTGATGTTTTGGAGATCGATCCAGACCTGCTGCACAGCGATGCGGACCTCACAAAGTTCACCGGTTTCACTTCGGTGGCTGTGCTGACCCTGATGATCGAACTGGATACCCAGGCGGCGATTAAGATGCTGCCCGAGGAGGCTGGCAAACTACGCCACTACCGCGATATCGAGCGCGTGGTCGAGCGCCACGGCATGATTCTCTCGTGATCGGTAACAGTTCATGCGTCCCTCTGGCAGGACCAAGGCTGGGTTGGGTTTTTTGTGGAGGACCTTGCCCTCCACACCTCCCCGGAGGCCGGGACGGGCATGCCCCTCCCCCCAGCGGGGGGAGGTTGGGAGGGGGGAGTTGCAGAGGGCCGTGCCCCTCTCCATCCCCACAGGAGGTAGCGAACATGATCAACACGGCGATAAGCGCTGTACACTACTGCGTCCCCCGCCAGCGCCTAACGAACGAGCGCCTGGCCGAACGTTTCGGTAGCCAGCATATGGAGTCGATCGTGAAGATGGCAGGCATCCACGAGCGACGCACCGTTGCGCCAGGCGAAACAGCCGCTGACCTAGCCTACTGGGCGGCGCGGCGGCTGCTTGAGGATCGCGGAATCGATCCAACTACGATCGACCTGCTGATCTTCGCCTCACAGACTGGCGATTACCAACTGCCTGCAACGGCCTGCGTGCTCCACGAACGGCTGGGGCTACACCAACAGTGTGCAGCCTTCGACCTCGGGATGGGCTGTTCGAGCTACCCCTACGCGTTGAGTGTTGCCCACAGCATGTTGGCCGCCGGCCTGGCCAAACGCGCTCTAGTGCTGGTTGCCGAAGCACTGACCCCCTATATCAACCCGATGGATCGTAGTCTGGTGCCGCTTTTTGGTGATGGTGCTGCTGCCACCCTGATCGAGCCGAGCAGCAGTGGCGGCTTCCGCGGCTTTCTCCTCGGGACTGACGGAACTGGGCATCGGAGCATCATCATCCCGGCTTCGGGGGCACGGGTACCACGCACAGCCGAGACGAGGGCCGAGCAGGTCGATCCATCGGGAAATGTCCGTACCCAGGAGCAGCTGTCCATGGATGGGCCCGCCGTCTTCTTCTTCTCGGTACAACATATTCCGCGCATGATTCGCTTGGCCCTCGAGCGCTTTCAACTCGACCTCGACTCGATCGACCTATTTCTGCTGCACCAGGCCAACAAGACCATGGTGGATCAGATCTACCGGGCACTTAGAGTGCCACCCGAGAAGCGCTTCTACAACCTGGAGCAGCTGGGCAATACCTCGGGCGCCTCGACGGCTATCCTGCTCGCCGAGGCGCAACGCCAGGGTGTCGTGCGCCCAGGAATGCGCGTCCTCCTAGCTGCCTTTGGCAACGGTCTGTCGTGGGGCATCACCGCCTTCGAATGGGCTGCCCATGCCGATCGGCCGGTTCAGGCTCCCGTGGAAGCGCCATGATCACCACCGGTGTGGATATCACCGATCTCGCCCCCTTCGCACGGATGCTGGCCCAGCATGGCGAACGCTTTCTCAATCGGATCTACACCGAGCGTGAGCAGGAGCAGTGCGCCGGGCGGGTGGCGCTCCTGGCCTGTACCTTCGCCGCGAAAGAGGGTGTAGCCAAGGCCCTCGGTACGGGGCTCAACTACATGGCACCCACAGGGGTCGACCTCCGCGAGATGGAGATTCTCGCCGATCCATCGATTGGCAGTGCTACCCTCTCACTCTCCGGTGCCGCGCAGTCCCGTGCCCTCGCCCTCGGCATCCACGACTGGTCGATCTGCGTGGCCCACTCGCGTGACTACGCCCTGGCGATGGTGCTGGCCTTTGGCTCCGCTGAGGAGAACGAGGTGTAGGGCTTACCACCCCGCTACCCCAACCCAGCCTCCGGGGAGGTGTGGAGGGCGCGCCTCTCCCCTCCTAGCCTCCCCCCACTGGGGGGAGGAGCTTGCCCCTCTCAGCCCCCGGGGAGGTGTGGAGGGTACAACTCTCCCCTCCTAGCCTCCCCCCACTGGGGGGAGGAGCTTGCCCCTCTCAGCCTCCGGGGAGGTGTGGAGGGCTGTGCCCTCCACAAAAGAACCCAACTCAACCCCGCTACCGCCAGGCAGCCATGCTGGCGCAGCCAAGACTAAGGATGGAGCAACAGAAACCATGGAGCAGATGAATGTTGCCCTGGTGACGGGCAGTCGGAAGGGGCTGGGACGCTACCTGGCCGAACAGCTCCTCAAGCAGGGCTACCAAGTCGTAGGGTGTAGCCGCGAGCCTGCCGACTGGACAGACGAGAACTACTGGCACCTCTGCGCCGATGTCAGTGACGAGGCTCAGGTGCAGCAGCTGCTTGGCCAGATTCGCCAACGCTTCGGCAGGCTCGATGTGGCGATCAACAACGCCGGGATTGCCTCGATGAACCATGCCCTGCTCATCCCCGTGTCTACCCTCGACCAGCTCATGGCCATCAACCTCCGCGGAACCTTCCTCGTCTCCCGCGAGAGTGCCCGGCTGATGCGCCGCCAACGGGCGGGTCGTATCGTCAACCTGACGACGGTTGCCGTCCCCCTGGCCCTCGAGGGTGAATCGGTCTATGTCGCCTCGAAGAGCGCGGTTGAAGCGTTGACACGGGTGATGAGCCGCGAACTGGCCCCCTTTGGGATTACCGTCAACGCGCTGGGGCCAACCCCGATCGAGACCGACCTGATCCGTAGCGTTCCCCGTGCCAAGATTGATGCGATCCTGGCCCAACTGGCGCTGAAGCGCCTCGGTCAGCCCGCCGATGTCTTTAATGTGGTGGATTTTTTTCTACGCCCAGAGAGTAACTACATCACCGGCCAGATTATCTACTTAGGAGGAGCTTGAGATGGCTTGCCTAACCTGGCTCCGTGATCGCTTCGCCGAACAGCCCCAGCAGACCTTCATGATCTGGCGCGATCAGCCCTATACCTACGACTGGCTCACCAGCCAGATCGCCGCCTGGGAGGCCCGCCTCGACCAGGCTGCACTCCCACCGGGGAGTGTCGTGGCGATCAGCGGCGACTACTCGCCCACCGTGGTGGCCCTCCTCCTCGCCCTGATCGATCGGCGTACCATTCTCGTACCCCTGACCGCCTCGGTGGCCGCCCACCACGAGGAGTTTACCCAGATCGCCGAGGTGCAGTGGGAGATTAGCCTTGACGCGCATGAGCAGAGTCGCCTCACCCGCTACGACCGCGACGTACACAACGAATTGACGCGAGGGCTTATTGCCACCGGTGACCCTGGCCTCATCCTCTTCTCCTCCGGTTCAACAGGCAAGAGCAAGGCCGCCCTGCACAACTTCATGGGGCTCCTGGAGAAGTTCAAGCCACGCCGCCACTCCATGGTCACCCTCACCTTCCTCCTCCTCGACCATATCGGTGGGATCAATACCCTCCTCTACGTCCTCTCCAACACCGGCTGCATCGTAACCGTGCACGATCGCAACCCCGACGTCGTCTGTAGCGCCATCGCCCGCCACCGCGTCGAAGTCCTCCCCACCTCACCCACCTTCCTCAACCTCCTGCTCATGTCCGAGGCGTACAAACGGCACGACCTCTCCTCACTCAAACGGATCACCTACGGTACCGAGCCCATGCCCGAACAGACCCTCCAGCGCCTCCATGCCATCCTGCCCAACGTCGAGCTCCTCCAGACCTACGGTCTCTCGGAGCTAGGCATTCTGCGCTCCAAGTCGCGCAGCTCCGACTCGCTCTGGGTCAAGGTTGGCGGTGAGGGCTTCGAGACGCGCATCCAGGATGGCACCCTCTGGCTCCGGGCACGTTCCGCGATGCTGGGCTACCTCAACGCCCCATCCCCCTTCGATACCGAGGGCTGGTTCAACACCGGCGATGCCGTAGAGGTTGATGGGGAGTATATCAAGATCCTTGGGCGCCGGTCGGAGCTGATCAACGTCGGCGGCACCAAGGTCTACCCCGCCGAAGTTGAGGGCGTCCTGCTACAGATGCCCAACGTGCGCGACGTCACCGTGGTTGGGGAAGCGAACCCGATCACCGGCCAGGTGGTCGTGGCGCGGGTCAACCTCCACGAGCCGGAGGATCTGGGCCTCTTTCGCCGCCGCATGCGCGCCTTCTGCCGTGATCGCCTCGCCAGCTACAAGATCCCGGCTCGTGTCGAGTTGGTTGAGACTGCGCAGTATAGCGAGCGTTTCAAGAAGATGCGTCGCCGGCAAGATCCGGCCCTGGAAGGAGACCTCGATGGATCGCAGTGAACTGATCGATCTTATTGCCACCCACCTATCCGACCTACTCGCCGATGACCCGGAGCGTGCCGCACAGCCGATCGTCGAGCATACCCGGCTGTACGGTCCACATGGGTTACTCGACTCGCTGCGCCTAGTCAGCCTCGTCCTCGATCTGGAGCAGAGTGTAAATGAGCGCTTGGGCACCTCCATCACCATCGCCGATAGCCGAGCGATGTCACAACAGCGCAGCCCATTTCGTAGTGTCGGCAGCCTCGCCGACTATGTCGTGCAAACATTAGCAGGTTGACAGCCATGAGTAGATACCGTGTTGGCTTTGCCATGTACAACGGCAAGGGCTTCGCCACGCACAACATGAACCTCTACAAGTATGCCCAGCGTGACCCTGAGATCGATATGGTCTGGACCACCATCGGTGCAGGCGAACTGCCCGAAAGGTACCAGCAACTCCCCAGGCTCGTAGGCACTCAACTCGCCCTCCTCGACGAAGCCGCACCGCTCCTGAAACAGTGGGATGACCTCGACGCCATCGTCGTTGAGGATGCCCCACGCCTCTTTGCCCTTATGACCCTGCGCAAAATGGTCTTTGACCGCCACCAGCGAGGACCGCTCCTCATCCTCTACCAGGACTACGCCCCGCTGCGGGATGCCAACCTCCTGGGTTGGTATGGCTACCATACCAGCCGCTCATCACTCCCCGGACGGCTCAGCTACGCCGCACAGTGCTGGGTAGCGCAGCATGCCGATCGCTGCATCCTCTTCTCCAACTGGGCACGTGAGATGATGGTTCATGAGTGTGGCGTCGCAGATGAACGCGCCTTCGTGATCAAACCCGGCTCCGACCTGGAGCTCTGGCACTACCAGCCCAGAGTGCGCAGCGACAACAACCGGCCGCACATTCTCTTTGTCGGGGGCGATTTTCAGCGCAAAGGGGGCGATCTGCTGCTCACCATCTTCCGGGAACAGTTCGCCCACCAGGCCGAGCTCGACCTCGTCACCAAGCAGATCGACACCGATGATCTCCCACCCAGCGTCCATCTCTACACCGACATTAATGCGAACGACCCACGCCTACGTCAACTCTACGCCCAGGCCGATCTCTTTGTCCTGCCAACCAGGGCCGACTTCTCATCACTCGCCGCGATTGAAGCGATGGCCGTCGGTCTACCCGTCATTATCAGCAAGGTGGGCGGAACGACCGAGATCGTCCGCGATGGCGAAACGGGTTTCCTCATCACGAGTGACGATGTCGAGGGGCTGCGCAGCAGCCTGGGTCACCTCCTTACCGATGCAGCGCTACGCCAACGCATGGGCGCAGCTGGTCGTGCCACCGTCGAACAAGAGTTCAACAGCGCAGCGAACGTGACGGAGTTGCTCACCCTGATCAAGGAGGCGTGCAATGCAGGCGCCACCGCCTGATCGCCATCGGAACGGCTTGGGGAGTGTACCACCTTCGCCTGTGGTGCACTCAACGAAAGAAAGGCAAGCTTCTATGGTACGCTTTGCACTCCTCTTCCCGGGTCAGGGGGCGCAGTTTGTCGGCATGGGTCGAGCCCTCGCCGCGGCCAACCCCACTGCTGCAGCCTGTTTTGTCGAAGCCGATGAACTCCTCGGCTTCTCCCTCTCAACGCTCTGTTTTAGTGGCCCGGAGTCAGAACTCAACGATACTGCCAACGCCCAACCAGCGATCTTCGTGGCCAGCATGGCCGCCTGGCGCGCCCTCTACCCCACCGGTAGCCCACTGCCGCGTCCAAGTGCCATCGCCGGACATAGCCTAGGTTTCTACAGCGCGCTCGTTGCCGCCGGGGCGCTCAGTTTTGCCGATGCGCTACGCTTGGTACGGGCCCGCGGGCTCGCGATGCATGCGGCCGGTAGCCTTGCCCCCGGCGGCATGCTGGCCATCCTCGGCCTCCCGCGCGCAACGGTCGAACAGCTCTGCCAGGAAACCGCCGCTGCAACCGCCGGTGTGATCACTATTGCCAACGACAACTGCCCTGGCCAGATCGTCGTGGCCGGTGACCAACACGCCCTGGCACACGTCACCGAACGCATCCTCGCCCAGCCAGGGAGCCTCCCGCCGACCCCGCTCAAAGTGAGTGTAGCCCCCCACACCCCCCTTATGCACGCTGCCCTCGGCGAGTTTATGGAGATCGTGGCGGAAACCCCCATTGCTGCCCCCAAGCTCCCTGTGCTCGGCAATGTCTCAGCCGACTGGCTGATCAGCGCCGACGCCGTCGCAGACGAACTGCGAGCCCAACTCACCTCAGAGGTACGCTGGAGCGCATCGATGCGCCGCCTAGTCGACCACGAGATTGCCGCAGTTATTGAGGTTGGGCCGGGTAAGGTGCTGACTGGCCTGATGCGGGTTATCGATCGCCGCGTCGCCCGCTTCAACTTTGGTGACGACCCGGCCGAGCTCCCGAGTCTCTACAACCTGCTGATATAGGGGAGGTTTCATACCAATTTATCCCCGAGAGGGAAATTTTTCGAGGGCCATGCCCCACAACTCCCGAGTGGTGTGAAGGGCAGGGCCCTCCACCATCCCCACAGGAGGAACTATGCGCGACCCCCTACCGCCCCTGGGCCGTGGAGCGTCTATCGGCCTGCTCTGCTGCTGGGCACTCAGCGCTTGCGCATTCATCACCCCATCAACCGTGACCCTCAGGGCCACCAGTGTCGTGCCGCCCTACCCATATTCCCCCCCAACCGCCACGCCGTCGCCCCTCCCGGCGCCGCTCGCCTCACCACAACCACTACCCACCAGCACGCCATCCGCCTCAGCCTACGCCCAGGAACTTCAGGCTGGGGTGATGCTTCGTGACGATGGGGTACTACTCGTAGCCGGTCAACCCTTCTTCCCCTTCGGCTTCGCCCTCTACCCACGCTACGAGGGCGGCTCCTTTGGCGCTGAGACGCTCCAGGCGATTGCCGCCAGCGGCTTTAACACTCTCCACGCGCCGATCCGCGATAACTACCACGACCTGATGGACGATGCCCTACGCCTCAATATCCACCTACTCGCCGAGATCTACCCCTACGAGCTCGAGGATAGTGAGATCAGCCGCATCATTGCCGCCGTCAAAGATCACCCTGCGCTCCTGGCCTACGCCATCGCCGATGATGTGGATGATGGCAACTACTACACCCCCGAACGAGTGACGTGGGTAAACCAACTGGTGAAGCAGGTCGATCGGCAGCATCCAACCTATATCAGCGGCTATCGACCCGATCGTATCGCCGACTTCATGGCCAGTGCCGATATCGTCGCGATGCAATCCTACCCCATTGGCAAGAGTAAAGCCGACCTCGCGAGTATCGGTCACGTCAACGTTGCCCTCGCCCAGACCCAACACGCCGCTCAGCCCTTCAAACGTTCCATTATGGCCAACCTGCAATCCTTCGCCTGGCCAGACCGACGCTCGCCCACCCCAGATGAGGTTCGCAACATGACCTACCAGGCGCTGGTGAATAACGTGCGCGGCATCATCTACTACACCTACGACGATGGCTTCTGGCGAATCGAGCAGCATCCCGCGCTGCTCCAGGCAGTGCAGGGCCTAGCCCCCGAGATTAACTACCTGGCCCCCGCACTGCTCAATGGCGTCTATACACCGATAGAGAGTGGCAACCCGCATATCCTGGCCGCCCAATGGCTCTACGACCAGAGCCGCTACGTCATCGTCGTCAACACGGCCCAACAGGCTACCCAGACCAGTCTGAGCCTCCCAGCCCCGTCGTCCCGGGCTCAGGCTGAGCCCATCTTCCCCGGACGCCCTGCGGGCATGCGGCTCAGCAACAACCAACTCAGTGGGCGCCTCGAACCACTCGCCGTTCATGTCTATCGCATCGATGCCGGTGAGTGATGGAAAGGAAGGAACAGCTGTGTCTATTCCCATGTCCGCACCGGACATTACCGAGGCTGAGATCCAGGCCGTCAATGAGGTACTCCACACCTCGGCACTGAGCATCGGCCCCCAGATCGAGGCTTTTGAGACGAGCATTGCCGACTATATCGGCATACCCCACGCCATCGGGGTCAACTCTGGTACGAGCGGTCTCCACCTCTGCATGATTGCCGCCGGCGTGCAGGCCCATGATTTTGTGATCACTACACCCTTCTCGTTCGTCGCCTCGGCCAACTGTATCCTCTACGAACGTGCAATCCCCCTCTTCGTCGATGTGGATCCACGTACGGGCAACATCCACCCAACCCTCCTTGCCGACCTGGTTGAAGATCTCATGCGGGGTGGAGTTGCAGCCCAACAGCGACTCCCTCCGGCCTTACGCGGTTGGAGCGGTGGCGGTCAACTCCGCGCAATTCTGCCCGTCCACACCTTTGGTCAACCCGCCGAGATGGATCCGATCCTCAAGCTTGCCCAGGCCTACGATCTGACGGTGATCGAGGATGCTTGTGAAGCGATTGGGGCCGAGTATAACGGGAGGCGTGCTGGTACGATCGGCGATGCCGCGGTCTTTGCCTTCTACCCCAATAAACAGGTGACCACTGGTGAGGGCGGGATGATCGTCACCAGGCACGATGAGTGGCAGCAGATCTTCCGCAGCCTACGTAACCAGGGGCGCGACCAGTTCGACTCCTGGCTCAATCACACCCGTCTGGGCTTCAACTACCGTCTTGACGAGCTTAGTGCTGCCCTCGGCCTGGCCCAGATGGGCCGTATCGACGAACTGCTCGCCCGGCGCGCCCAGGTGGCAGCCTGGTACAACGAGCGCCTCGCCGATGCCGAACTGGTCGGGAGGCCCTACCTCGCCCCAAGCACAACCCGCATGAGTTGGTTCGTCTATGTGGTACGCCTGCACCCACCCGCAGACCGTAACAGCGTCATGGCCCACCTGACCGAGGCCGGGATCCCGAGTCGGCCCTACTTTACCCCGATCCATCTCCAGCCATTCTACCGTGAGCGCTTTGGTTACCGCCCAGGTAACTTTCCCGTGACGGAGCATCTCGGGGCTGTCTCCCTGGCGCTCCCCTTCTCCGGCACCATGGGTGAGGCACAGGTCGACTATGTCTGTGAGCACCTCCTCGCTGCCCTCGATCAGACAAGTGAACTGCAACAGGCTGTTGGCGCCACTTGATCAGGAAGGTCGCGCACTATGCGAAGATCGATCCGTAACCACTACCTGCTTCTCAGCGATCTGCTGCTGCTTAGCCTAGCCGCCTATGCAAGTTTTGTGCTGCGCCTTGAGCGCCTCGGCCTGCAGCAGTTCTGGCTAGGCTACGCCACACTCACCTTGATCGCACTCTTCACCATTCCGCTCAGCCTCTACGTGATGCGCGGGTATGCCCATTTCTGGCACCACGCCTCGACCCGCGAATTGATCCTGCTGGCCTGTGCGGCTGCCATCGGAGTGCTGATCGCCACTAGCGTCAATCTCTTCACCGCCTTCCACTCAGCCCTGATGCCACCTTCAGTACCCTTTATCTTCGGCCTCCTGGCACTAACGGCAATCGCTACACCCCGAATGGCCCTGCGCATCCTCCCAAGCTACCGGCTCCACCGTACACCGACGAGCCGCAGGGCCCTGGTTATCGGTGCCGGAACCACCGCCGAGATGCTCGTGCGTGCACTCCAGCGCGACGGCAGCAACAACACACTGCTCGTAGGCCTTGTTGATGATGATCCAACTACCCACCATAT
This sequence comes from uncultured Chloroflexota bacterium, assembly GCA_903915775.1. GTDB lineage: Bacteria > Chloroflexota > Chloroflexia > Chloroflexales > Chloroflexaceae > Viridilinea. Next base: position 10,744 of record CAIWUD010000228.1, read on the forward strand.
GCACCTGCATGGCGTTCCAGTCCTGGGTAGTTGCCAGGATCTCCCACACCTGATCAAGGCGCACCAGATCGATCAGACCATCATCGCTATCGCCAACCTGCCCGGCAAGCGCCTTCGCGAGCTCACCGCGATCGGCGAACGAGCCGGAGTACAAACCCGCATCATCCCCGGCATCCACGAACTGATTGGTGGGCGCTTCACCCTCAGCCAGGTACGTGACATCCGGCTCGAAGATCTCCTCCGGCGCGAGCCGATCCAGACCGATCTGAGCGCCGTGCGTACCCTCCTACGCGGTCGGCGGGTGCTCGTCACTGGTGGCGGTGGCTCCATAGGCAGTGAGATCTGTCGTCAGGTGGTGAGCTGTGAGCCGGCCGAGTTGATCATCCTCGGTCATGGTGAGAATAGCATCTTCGAGATCCAGGCCGAACTGAGTAACCGGCTTGCCGCCCTCGGGAGTGAGGCGCGCCCCACGATCCAGATTCGTACCATCATCGCTGATATCCGGGCGCGCCAACAGATCCACGCCATCCTCGACGAACATCGCCCCGAGATCATCTTTCACGCCGCAGCCCACAAGCATGTCCCCCTCATGGAGCTTAACCCGGCCGAGGCGGTGACGAACAATGTGCTGGGCACCCGCAACGTGGTCGAGGCTGCCCTCGCCGCGGGTGTGGGCCACTTCGTGATGATCTCGACCGATAAGGCGGTCAACCCTACCAGCGTGATGGGTGCGAGCAAACGTGCCGCCGAACTCATTGTCCACCACGCTGCAGGGAGTAGCGGGAGAGCTTTTGTCGCCGTGCGCTTTGGCAACGTCCTGGGCAGCCGCGGGAGTGTCGTCCTCACGTTTAAACGCCAGATCGCCGCTGGAGGGCCGGTCACGATCACCCACCCCGAGATGCGCCGCTACTTCATGACCATCCCCGAAGCTGTGCAACTGGTGCTCCAGGCGGCCACCATCGGGAGTGGCGGCGAGGTCTTTACCCTCGATATGGGCGATCCACTCAAGATTCTCGACCTAGCCCATGATATGATACTGCTCTCAGGGCTTGAAGTTGGTCGCGATATCGATATCGCCGTGAGTGGCTTACGCCCCGGTGAAAAGCTCTATGAGGAGCTCTTCGTCGCCGGGGAGGAGTACCACCGCACGGAGCATCAGCGGATCTTTATCGCTGCCAACGCGGCCAACCTCGTTCCCGTCGACCTCGACCAGCAGGTCGAGGGGCTCGCGCAGCTCACACAGGCGGGCGACAATAGCACACTCATCGCCGGGCTCAGGCATCTCGTACCGCAATTCTGCCCACCAGACGAACGATGGTCCAAAACTACTTCAGCCTAACTCCTAGCGGAACACCATTTCGCCTCTTCGCCCTCGAGCATCTCCTGGCCCTGGCTGCGGTCGCCCTCGTCTGCCTCCTCCTGCTCCTGACACCCCGCCTGAACTCGTTCGGTCGTGAGGGGTTACGCTGGTCCCTGCTGCTGTTCGCCCTCACCAACACCCTAGCCTGGGATCTCTGGCAACGGGCAACCGGGAGTTGGAATGTCGCCTACTCGCTCCCCCTCCACCTCTGTACCCTCTCGGTGCCCCTCGCCGCCGCTATGCTCGCTACCCGCAACTTCCGCCTCTTCGAACTGCTCTACTTCTGGGGCTTTGCCGGCGCAACGCAAGCCCTGCTCACCCCCGACCTGCAGGCCAATGGCTTCAACTTTCCCCACTTCGTCTACATGATCTTCTGGACCTCCCACGGCGTCATTCTCTGGGCCGTGGTCTTCGCCATGGCGGCGTGGGGCTACCGGCCCACCTGGCGCTCACTCCCTCGGGTCTTCCTGATCACCAATGGCGTACTTGTCCTAGTTGGCCTCGTCAACTGGCTCACTGGCGGCAACTACATGTTCGTTGCCCGTAAGCCCACCTACGCCACGCTGCTCGACTACCTCGGCCCATGGCCATGGTACATCATCCCCCTCCAACTGATCGGGATGGTCATCTTCGTCCTGCTCTACCTCCCCTTTGCCCTTAGCGACCGCCGACGATCGGCGTGATCAAAAAAACCGGGGCGAGTAGTGCTCGCCCCGGCGGATCGCAGAGAGGTTGCCCCCTCCACACGACTCCTACTTCGTCTCGCGGTAGTCCACGTGCTTGCGCACAATCGGATCATACTTCTTCAAGGTGATACGATTGGGATCGTTACGGCGATTCTTCATCGTCGTGTAGCTGTGCCCACTCGCCGTGCTCTTGAGCTTGATGACGATCCGATTTCCCTTTTTCGATGCCATGCTCGTCGTCCTTTCTGGCGCAACAAAAGGCGCCTGACGGCGCACCTGGGGCTATTCTAACACGGCATGCCCCTCCTGACAAGTAGTCAGGGAGCCGTGTCTCGCCTGTGAAGCTGCCACTCGACGCCCAAGCGCTTAGCGCAGTGCACCAGGCTCATCCCGAACGTACGCCGGGCCTACCATCGCGGGGGGCAGGGCAGCTACGGGGGGCTGCCCCTACATCCCCCAGACGCTGATCGCCATCCCAGCGTGTTGTTCGCTCCGCTGCCAGATCTTCTTGCTCCAGGCGACCTTGGGCCGCCGGTCGAAAATGACTAGGTGCGCCTCTTCCGCTCCCGTCGCGTCGGCGTAGCGCCAGGTCTGCTCCAGCCCCGCGGCCAGCGTCTGCTCCAGGGAGGCGTAGCGGATCTTCAGCTCAATCACCCCGCGCTGCACCCCACCTGGGTAGTTCCAGACCACGCAGAGGTCGGTGCGCCGCCGCCCCAGCCCATACTCGCGGTCGACCCGCCCGCCGCCGTTGATGATGCGCTGCAGGAAGGCTTGTAATAGCAACTGCGGCCCCGCCTCACGGTAATCGAAGCGCTCGAGCCAGGCCTCCGAGTGCTCGCGGAAGAAGTGCTGGAACGCCCCTAGCAGCTTCGGTAGGTCGAGACGTCCATCGGGGTGCAGGTACCAGGCCGTCTGCTGGCTGATCGTCAACTGGGTGCTGAAGGTCAACTCACGGGGGATCACCTCCTGGTAGATGGGATTGGCAATCTGGAGTTGCCCCTCGGTCTTGACCAGCCCCAGGTCACGGACGTAGGTGATATCGTCGGGGGGAATGGCGTCGGGCTGCTCCACACCCACGAGGATGCTCTCAACGACACGGCGCACGCGGGGCTCGCGGAGCTTATCGGCCAGTTGGTCGAGGTGGGTGACCCGGCGCAGGATGAGGCGCTCCTTCGCCTGCTGGATCTGCGGTGCATCGATGGCCCGGCTCCGGTTGCGTCCCTCCGCCATCTCCCAGGTGGTCTCGTAGGCGAGGGCGTTGACCAGCCAAGGCTGGCCCTGGGTCAACTCCCAGACGAGGGTACGGGCGGCAGGGGTGAAGATCTGACCCGTTTCCTGGGTATGCTCAGCAAGCAGGGTTTCTACCTCAGGTTGGCTGAAGTCGCCGAGGCGGAGTGACTTAGCTTTGATGTTGAAGGCGCTGCCCCCGGTGATCGCCTGCTGCTCGCGAGCGGAGTGGATGCGGTAGTCCTGGAGGTCGCGCACACCGCAGAGCAGGACGCTCTGGGGGAAGGCGTGGGGGCGGGTGGGATAGCCCGCGCGCAGTTGGCGCAGCAGGGCGATGAGCGTATCGCCGATGAGCGCATCGACCTCGTCGAGGAGGAGCACCAGCGGCTTGTTGCCCTGCTGGCACCAGCGGGTGAGGAAGGTTTCGAGTTGTGCGGTGGCTGGAATAGTTGCACGTACCTCATGGGCAAGCTCGAGGGCCTGAGGGCGCTGAAGTTGCTGCTCTAAGCCCATGGCGATCTTCCAGACCACATCGGCGATACCGAGCTCAAGCTGCTCACGGGCTGCTTGGGCGGTCTCGATGTTGGCGTAGACGCACTGGTAGGTCCCTTCGCGGTTGAGCAGATCGGCCAAGGCGAGGAGACAACTCGTTTTGCCGGTCTGGCGCGGGGCGTGGAGCAGGAAGTACTTCTTCTGGGCGATCAGCCCGCGGATCTCCTCCATGTCGATACGGGCCAAGGGTGGCAAACAGTAGTGGTCTGCCGGGTTGACCGGACCCTCGGTGGTGAAGAAGCGCACGGGGCACCTCCAGGTGTAGCACGATCGCGGCTGCACACAGCATACCATAGGCGTGGGTGGGATGTACCACGGGGGGCTGCTCTGCCGTTGGCCCACCCTAACAACGAACAGTTACGATCGGCTTGATCCAGACCCTAACGGTATTGCTTCAGTGAGCACATCTTGCCCCCACCCCACCCCTCCCCTGTTGGGGGAGGGAGCCGGGATCCTCCCCCCAGCGGGGGGAGGTTAGGAGGGGGGAGTCTGCACCAACCTTATAGAGCAATACACCTACCCACTATGGTCGCGTAACGCAAGCTCCACCTGCTCCCACCAACCCTGAACGATCGGCACACTCGAACCGTACCAGGGGCGATCGGGGCGGGGATCATGGCGCAACCCGGGCATGATCACTTTGCGTGAGCCCTCGAGTAGACCCGATTCAAGGGGCACCACCCCATCCCCCCACTGCGCACCCTCTCCGGTGATCAACCGATAGCTCTGCCACGCACCACGCTCAGGTGGTGGGCCGTCGGCGACACCGTAGATCCCACGGCCCATCACGCTAATGTAGCGCACAGGCCGCCAATAAGCGCCCGGGTAGTGAGCCTGGACAAAGGCGATCTGGTTGAGTCCGCCCTGCCGCCCGGTGCGGTTGGTCGTGTGCGGGGTCCCCAAGGTTGCCAGGGCGGCAATACGCTCAAAGCCCTGGTAGAGCAGTTTGCGCGGTCCGTAGGGCTGGTTGCCCATGTAGATGCGGGAGAGAACTCCCCCAGCACTGTGGGCCACCAAGATAATCCGGTGGGCTTTCTGTTCGTTCAGGATCGCACGCACCGACCGATCGAGCACGCGCAGGAGGGCACTATAACTGTCACCGATCACCGCACCAGCCCACTCCAGCGGGGTGAGCGGTGCAATTGCCACATGCCGCCCGCTTACCTCCTGGAGATAGGCGCGCAGCCCGGTGTATTGCGGGTAGTTGCTGCCAAATCCGCCGACGATCAGAATCGGCTCGGTGCCACTATGCTGGCTCATGCGTTGCTCCTCTCAGACCCGCAGCAGTTCGACGCGAAGAATTGGGCGGCCTCGCTCCTCCCAGCGCCGATGGTAGTGCGACTTGATCAGATCGCTGATGGTGACTGACCAGGCTTCCGTGGGCAGGGGGCGTAGTTCGGGCAGGGCAGGAAGTAGGCTCAGGAGCTGTGCGTAGAGTGCTGGCTGATCACTCATCACGCTGAGCGTGCCGCCCAAGGCTAGACCACGTGCGATCTGAGCGAGGAGGGGGGGCGCGATCAGGATCTGGTTGCGCTGGCGATTGCGCAGCAGCGGTGCAGGAAAGTGAATGTATGCCGCCCGCAGAGCCCCGTCGCCTATCTGGCGACAGGCTAGGCGCGCATCGACCTGCAGAAAGCGCAAGTTGCTCAACTGAGCTGCCGCTGCCCGTTCAACGGCCCGCCAGAGCGGTTTCGCTACAATCTCCAGACCGACGTAGTTTACCTCGGGGTGTTGCACCGCCAGGGCTAACAGGAGATCACCGGTGGCACAACCAACATCCAATTCCAGAGGGTGATCGTTGCCGAATAGCCCTGGTGATGAGATCAGCGGAAACTGCTCGGGGCTGGTGTAGAGCTCACGCCCCGACCAGACCTGCAGGTAGCGTGCCGCTAGATCTGGCGCTGGCGGGGTTACATTGAGACGTGCTGGGTAGCGTCCACGGCCCATACGGAAACCTACTCCGGTAGAGATGGCTACTGACAGGGTTCAGACCTACGCCCCCGAGCGTGCAGTGCGGTAACGGCGAATCAGCCTGTTCGTCGAACTATCATGGCTAAGTTCTGGCTCTGTGCTTGCCGCAAGCTCGGGGAGAATGCGCCCAGCCAGAACTTTGCCCAACTCAACGCCCCACTGGTCAAAAGCATTGATCCCCCAGACAACGCTCTGGGTGAAGACGCTATGCTCGTAGAGCGCCACAAGGGCTCCGAGCGTAGCTGGGGTCAGTCGATCGGCGAGGATGCTACTGCTGGGCCGATTGCCCGGAAAGGTGCGGTGGGAGACCAGCCACTCCGGTGTTCCCTCCGCGGCAACCTGCGTCGCTGACTTCCCAAAGGCGAGTGCCTCGGCCTGGGCAAACATGTTGGCCATCAGCATATCGTGGTGGCTGCCCAGTGGGTTCAGACTGTGGCAGAAGCCGATAAAATCGCAGGGAATGAGCCTGGTCCCCTGGTGGATCAGCTGATAGAAGGAGTGCTGCCCATTCGTCCCCGGCTCGCCCCAGTAGATTGCACCCGTCTGGTAGTCGACCGTTGCCCCATCGAGCCGCACACCCTTCCCGTTACTCTCCATCGTGAGCTGCTGGAGGTAGGCGGGAAAGCGGCGTAGATAGTGGTCGTAGGGGAGTACCGCTACGGTCTCTGCCCCGAGAAAGTTGGTGTACCAGACGTTGAGCATCCCCATGATGACGGGCAGATTCACCGCGAATGGCGCACTGCGAAAGTGTGCATCCATGGCCTGGAAGCCACTCAGCATAGAGTGGTAGGCTTCGACTCCGAGCGCTAGCATCGTCGACAGACCAATCGCCGAGGTCATTGAGTAGCGACCACCAACCCAATCCCAGAAGCCAAACATGTTGTCGGTATGAATGCCAAAAGCGGCCACTTCAGTCGCGTTGGTCGAGACGGCCACAAAATGGCGCGCTACTGCAGCCTCATCACCAAGGCGCTCGATCAGCCACTGACGTGCACTGCGTGCGTTGGTCATGGTCTCCTGGGTCGTAAAGGTCTTCGAGGCAACGATGAAGAGCGTCTCTGCTGCGTCGAGATCGCGGACAGCCTCGGCAAAATCGGTGGCATCCACATTCGAGACAAAGCGCAGCTGTAACGCGCGATCACTGTAGTGGCGCAGCGCTTCGTAAGCCATCGCCGGGCCGAGATCCGAGCCACCAATACCGATGTTGACGATGTTGCGCATCGGTCGACCGGTATGGCCGTGCCAACTACCACTCCGTACCCGCTCGCTAAACGCAGCCATGCGGTCGAGCACCGCGTAGACATCAGCGACCAGGTTACGCCCATCCAGTTCAATCAGCGTACCGCGCGGCGCACGGAGGGCCACATGCAGCACGGCCCGCCCCTCCGTCTGGTTAATCTTCGCACCACTGAACATGGCCTCAATCTGCTCGGTCAGGCCAGAGGCACGGGCGAGATCCATTAACAACGCGAGCGTCGTGGCGGTGATCCGATGCTTGCTATAGTCAAGGTAGAGACCAGCCGCCTCGGCACTCAGCCGCTGCCCCCGCTCGGGATCGGCAGCAAAGAGATCACGTAGATGCGTGCCACTCATCGCCACGGCATCTTCCTGAAGGGCACGCCATTCGGAACGGGTCGTTGGGTTGAGGATCGACATGCTGGAGAATCTTTCTCTTAAAAGGGTGCGTTTGGAAGGGTTCAGCGCCCCTCCAGTATTCCAAGCTATGGGAGTGCACCACTGAGTGCGAGCTGAGCCGACCAGTCGTCCAGCTCTGGCTCAGCTGTAAGCCACGACGCCCACAGGTGTTGCGCAGCATGCGCTTCATCCTGGTCGATTGCTGCCAGGCGGAGGGAATCACCAGGGAGCAACTGAGCGGCGAGGGGTAGATCGGGGGTGATCACCACCCCTACGACCGGGTAGCCACCCACCGTCTGCGCCTCGGCCATGAGTAAGATCGGGTTGCCGTCGGGAGGCACCTGGATTGCACCGGGGAGTACACCGAACGAAGGAAGGCTCTGCGGCTGGGTAAAACGCAGGGGCAACCCCTCCAGCCGGTAGCCGATGCGGTTTGAGGTGGGACCGACCCGTAGCGTTGCCGTACGCAGCACCGCCAGCGAGTCCGGCTCCAGAGCCTGGTCGTACGGCCCAGGGATGAAGCGGAGCGTCGGCGTTGCACCGTAGGCTGGGCGGGCATGGGCGGGCCACTGCCCCCCAGCCAGCGACCAGCACCTCTGCGGAGCCGTGCCAACCTCCAAACGATCACCGGCACGTAAGGCGCGTCCCTGGAGGCCACCAAAGCCACCAGCCAGGTAGGTTGCACGGGCACCGAGCAGGCAGGGCACCTCGATCCCACCCGCAAGAGCCAGGTAGGCCCGTGCCCCCCACCCGCCCCGGCGCGCACTCATGGTCAGGGTGGTACCCGCTGAGACCAACTCCGCGACCCAGGGCCGCAGGGGGCGACCGTCCAACTCGGCACCAAGATCCGCCCCGGTCAGCGCCAGCAGGGTTGGGCGTAGAAGCGTAAAGATCGCTCCCCCACCGCTGATCTCGAGTGCCGCTGCGTTGGCGGGGTTCCCCACCAGGCGATTCGCCGCAACCAGTGCCAACAGATCCATGGCCCCGCCACGGGGAACGCCGTAACGCCGGGCCAACTCGCGCCCCCCATCCTGTACACTGGTCTGGACGCCAGCACTGATAACCTGTAGGATCCCACTCAAGGCACTACTCCATTCGCCTCGGCGACAAAGCGCACCCCATCGCCCGCAGCCAACAGCGCTGGAGGATCGGCCATGGGATCGAACATGGTCAGATCCGTCCGCCCGATGAGGTGCCACCCCCCCGGCAACCGCGCCGGATAGATCCCAGTGAGACCGGCAGCGATCGCCACCGATCCAGCCGCTACTGCGCTACGTGGGGTGGAGCGCCGTGGTAGACGTAGCGCCGTAGGGAGCGGTCCGATGTAAGGAAAGCCCGGTGCAAAGCCGAGCATCATCACGCGGTAGATCTGGCCACTGTGGAGCGCAACCAGCTCGTGCGGGCTGAGACCCAGGAGTTGCGCTGCCGTCTCGAGATCTGGCCCATCCGCTCCCCCGTAGCGGACGGGGATCGTCACGATACGCGCTGGCCGATCGGGGGCCGGCTCGAGTTCGGCCAGGAGCCGCTCGATGAGCGGACGAAGCTGCGCCAACGAGATCTGCAGCGGATCAAAGGTGACGAGCAGTGAACTGATCGCCGGAACTGCACCACTCACGCCATCTGGCGGTGCAGCTGCCAACTGATCGGCAAGGGCTAGGACCAGCCGATTGGCGAGTGGTGTTGCCGGAGTCGCCTCAAGTAGCAGCGCAGCGGCTCCAAACGGTAGCCAGCGCCATGCAAACGGTTCGTGCTCTGATCGAGGCGTCGTCAAACTCGTACTAGCCCCCCTGCAACCCCATGCCCGCCAGTGCAAGCAGCGTCACCCCGGCGGCGTGCAAACCGCGGCGGAGAAAAGCGGCACGCGCGGCGGCACCGGGAGTATCACCATGCAGACAGATCGTCTCGGCACGTAGGGAGACAGGGCTCCCATCGTGGGCGTAGACCAACCCATCACGCACGATGCTCAGGGCCTGAGACAGATTCTGCTCCAGATCGAGGATGAGCGCATCGGCGAACTGGCGCGGACGGAGAGTTCCATCGGGCTGGTAGGCCCGATCGGCGAAAGCCTCACGAGCCACGGGGATGCCGACCGATCGGCCAGCCTGCTCAAGGGCTGAGCCAGCCAGAGCTACCAGGATCAGACGGCGATCAAAAGCAGCCATTGCCCCTGCAATGGCTAATGCCGCCGCGGGGTTGACGGCGGCATGGTTGTAGAGGGCACCGTGGGGTTTGACATGGGTGACGGCAACACCTTCGGCCCGTGCGATGGCGTAGAGTGCCCCGAGTTGGGCCAGCAGCGTCACCTCGATCTCAGCAGGGGTGAGGGGCAAGACCCGTCGTCCAAAGCCGAGCAGGTCGGGAAAACCTGGGTGCGCCCCCACACCAACGCCAAGATCACGCGCCAAACGTACGGTACGGCGCATGGTATCGGGATCACCAGCATGGCCACCGCACGCAATGTTCGCTGACGTGACGTGGGCGAGCATTGCCTCATCACCACCCATCGTCCACGGCCCAAAGCCCTCACCACAGTCACAGTTCAGATCGATCTGCATAGGCGTATGGGTTCAGGTAGCTGTTCACACTTCTCAGGTTCGGTTTTTTGTGGAGGGCACGGCCCTCCACACCTCCCGTAAGAGGAACACGCTGATGGGTGACTCACAGGTGGGGCGCGACCTGCTCGGCAAAGATGTAGAGTGGTTCGTGGTCGTAAGCAATCCGTGGAAAGTAGGTGATGAAGTAGTCGGCACCAGCATCGCGGAGCGCTGCCAGTCGCTCCACCACGTAGGCCGGTTCACCGACGATCATGTTGCGCTCCAGATCGTCCATGCTCCAACCATAGGTTGCGCGTACCGCGCGGGTAGCTTCTTCACGGTTAGCGCCAGGCTTGAGCAGGAGGATGTTCACATTGGTCGACTTGATGATCGTATCATAGCTACGCCCAACCTGGACACAATGCTCACGCAAAATCGCGCACTTTTGGCGGAACGTCTCAGGACTACCACCAAAATTTGCCGCATTCCCATACTGCGCCACCAACTTGAGGGTGACCTGCTCTCCGCCGCCACCAATCCAGAGCGACGGGTAGGGCTTCTGGATACCGCGTGGCTCGTTGATCGGGCCACGAATGTGGAAGTAGTTCCCCTCAAAAGTTGGTGTCTCCTCAGTCCACATCTTGACCATGATCTGGGTTGCTTCACGAAAGGCGCGCATACGGTCACGGGTCTCAGGAAAACCGAAGCCATAGGCGCGCCACTCATGCTCGTACCAGCCAGCACCGATACCACAGTAGAGCCGTCCGTGGCTCAGCACATCGACCGTCGAGGCGATTTTGGCCGCCAGGGCCGGGTTGCGGTAGCCGATGCAGGTGACCATCTGCCCTACCTTGACCCGCTGCGTGTCACGGGCCAGAGCCGCGGTGATCGTCCAGGCCTCAAATACTGCCTCCTGTTCGATCCGTGGCACCGTGTGGAAGTGGTCGTAGACCCAGATCGAGTCGTAGCGTTCGAGTTTGTCGACAGCCTGCGCGACACGCGTCATCGCCTCGTACTTCTCAATGGGATCAGCGATCTCGATCAGATCGAGCCGCCAACCTTGGGGCACAAAGGTTCCAAACTGTATGGCCATAGAGCGTAATCCTTGGTTATCAGGCTAGGCGCCCACCATCAACCGCCAGGGTAGCACCGGTGACAAAACTCGATTCCGCAGAGCAGAGCCAGATCACCGCATTCGCCACCTCCTCAGGGCGGCCGAGACGCCCGATTGGCTCTCCCTCAGCAAACTCTTGCAACATCTGCTCATTGCCATGGGTAAACTCATCGATCAGATGGGTGTGAATCGTTCCAGGGAGGATCGCATTGACCCTGATATTCTGGCGCGCATACTCCAGCGCCGCTGCCTTGGTGAGGCCAATCACACCGTGCTTACTGGCCACGTAGGCCCCCACCCCCCGCGAGCCCGTCTGCCCTGCAGTGGAGGAGGTGTTCACAATGACGCCACCGCCCTGCCGGAGCATCTGCTGCAGTTCATACTTCATACAGAGCCAGACACCCTTCAGGTTGATGCCTATCACCCGATCCCACGACTCCTCGGAGTAGTCGGCCATCATGGCCCGAGCCCCAGAGATACCGGCATTGTTGAAGGCAAAGTCAATGCGGCCATACATCTGCGCCGCGGTGGTAATCAGCGCCTCTACCGCAGAACGGCGTGAGACATCGGCGTGCACAAACAGCGCATCGGTGTTCTGAGCACGCACCAGCTCGACCGTCTCCTCACCCGCCGCATCATCCACATCAGAGACGACAACCTTGGCACCGTGGCGCGCAAAGGCGAGCGCCGTCGCCCGCCCAATACCCGAGGCCGCACCCGTCACCAGCGCTACCTTCCCGCTAAACTGGGGAACCATGAGCTAACCTCCTGATTACAACGCATTGGTTGAGAAATCCATGCGGCATCATACAACACTTTTTTAAGCCATGGTTCAACCCCCCGCGGAGGTATGGAGGGCACGGCCCTCCACAAAAAACGCAACCTAACCCTGGTGTCGCCAGACGGCCACACCGGCGCAGCCGAAATAGAACCCTCCCTAACAGTCTGTTCACCCCCCCCGCGGAGGTGTGGAGGGCACGGCCCTCCACAAAAAACGCAACCTAACCCTGGTGTCGCCAGACGGCCACACCGGCGCAGCCGAAATCGACCCCTCCCTAACAGTCTGTTCACCC
>CAIWUD010000229.1 GCA_903915775.1 uncultured Chloroflexota bacterium
ATCCATCACCATAGCTATTCATACCTCTCCCGGAGCGAGGGCGTCTCGCCCTCGTGGTGCCCTCCATACGGGCACCCCCCCGTGGTTGCCCTGTGCTACCCATCACCCTGACCTTGTGACACCGTCACAACCTGTGCTATAATCGCGCCCGTTGCATGGAAGCAACGGGTTCTGGGATTACGCCTTGTGAGCGACCAGAGCTCCGCTTGCCGTTGTGCAAAAGAACTCCGTGCAGTGCACACCCGATGGAAGCGTTAGCATGAGCCAGGAACTCCGCACAGTCTGGTGGGAGGCAGAGCATGTCTGCCTCATCGATCAGCGCCGCCTCCCCCATGTGCAGGTGACGGTCTATTGCACCCAGTTGAGTGAAGTGGCAGCGGCAATCAAAGGGATGGTTGTCCGCGGTGCACCGGCGATCGGTTGCGCTGCCGCGTATGGTATAGCCCTTGTTGCAGCGCAGAGTAGTTCGACCGATGCATCACCCCTGCTGGCAGAGCTCGTTGCCGCACAGAGGCTCCTTGATGCGCAGCGGCCCACGGCTGTCAATTTGGCGTGGGCTACAGCGCGTATGGTAGCACGTGCCCAGGAGCTCGCGCCTCAGGGGGTGGCATCAATTCGTACGGGCTTGCTTGATGAAGCTCATGCCATCCTTGCTGAAGATCTGGCGATGTGTCATGCGATCGGTGATTATGGTGCACCACTGATCCCCGCACGCGGACGGGTTCTGACCCACTGTAATGCCGGTGGCCTTGCAACGGCCGGCTACGGTACAGCGCTCGCCCCGATCAGGACGGCATTTGCTCAGGGGCGCCCGATCCATGTGCTGGTTGACGAGACACGCCCCTTTCTACAGGGTGCACGCCTGACCACGTGGGAGTTGCAGCAGGCTGGCATCCCCCTCACGCTGATTACCGATAGTATGGCTGGCTACATGATGCAGCGCGGGGCTGTGGACTGTATCATTGTTGGGGCCGACCGGATTGTCGCGAATGGCGATGTGGCGAATAAAATCGGCACCTACAGTCTGGCCGTCCTGGCTCATGCGCATGACCTCCCCTTTTACGTTGCCGCTCCCTCATCGACTATTGACCTGGGGTTGAGTGACGGCTCTCAGATCCCGATCGAGGAGCGTTCATCTGATGAGGTGACCCACCTAGCCGGACAACTCATCGCTCCTCCTGGCGTTCTCGCTGCCCATCCAGCTTTTGATGTGACACCGTACCATCTGGTGACCGCGATCATTACCGAGCGCGGTCTGATCTACCCACCTTTCGACGATGGGCTACGCAGCGTCGCCACCTCATCTGGGCGCACGTGATGGTATGCAGATGTTACGGGGGGCTTACCCCCTGTTCCTTGTTCCGATAACCAGCATACGGGTGTGTTTCCGTTTCGGCCAAGCCTCCTGCACGATGGTCACGCTGATTTGATCGTGCCAGCATACTAAGGTCTTATGATGAGTTTGCGACCGCCTCTGTCCAGTGCGTCCCTCCGTTCGCTTGAGTACCAGCCATGCCAGGCGGTGCCGCGTGTAGGGGTACCACTATCTGGGGAGGTGCGAGCCTCTCCATATGTGGCCCTACCGCAGCGCACTGGGCCTAGCTCAGCCCTGGCCCTTGCCGCTGCAGGCTTTCCCGGCCTGAGTCTCGATCTTACGAACGACCAGGGTGTGGTTGATCGCGTGCGTGCCGAAGGTGAGCTCGAACACCTCGGTCTGGCCTATCTGCGTGCTGATCAGACCGTTGGTGCGCTTCCGTCGGAGTATCGTGCGCCACTGGCGGATCTTACTCGTCAGGTGGAGCAGCCGCGTCTGCACGGGGTGCGAATTGAGCTTAGTGGCCCCTTGAATCTGGCCATGGAGCTTGTTGATGAGTATGCCCACCCGTTGATCGAGATACCTGCACTGCGTGAAGCGTTAGGGCAACATCTGGTGTTGCGTGGGAGTTGGCTCCATGAACAGCTGAGTCTTACGTCGGGCGGTGCACTGATCTGCCTGGATGAGCCTTTCCTCGAAGCACTCACCTCGCCCTTCTGTCCAATCGACTGGGCAGAGGGCTTTGACCTGTTGTCACGCACGCTGGCCGATCTCCCCCCTCCCCGTGGCCTCTGTGTGACTGGAGTGCCGAACTGGTCGGATCTGGTGTCCCTGCCCGTCGAACTGATCTTCTTTGATGCCTATGGGCAAACATCTGGGCTCACTCAGGCTTCGGCTGCCGTAGCAGCGTATCTCGAACGGGGGGGCATGCTCGCCTGGGGTGTGGTGCCTACCGATCCGCAGCTGTTGGACCAGGATCAGGCAGAGCTCTTGGCGCAACGCATGCATAGGAGTGTCAGCGAGCTCGCCGCAACAGGAGCTATCAGCAGCGAGCAGATCTGGGCTGCTACCCTGATCACCACCACTGGTCGTCTCTCTCACCTGCCCGTGGCCGTGGCAACCCAGGCAGCGCTCCGTTGCCATGAGTTGGCGCACCAGCTGCAGCAGATCCTTCAACTGGAGCCATAATCGATATGCACATGTTTCCGACGGGAGGCGAGGAGGGTACCGCCTTCCACAAACGCTCTGTTGCGTGAGGCGAGGAGGGCGAAGCCCTTCACAAGGACTCCTAACCCAACTGTGGTACTATCAGTACAGCCTCCATTGAATCATACCCCACCAAGCCAAAGGAGTGACTATCGTGCGGATTGTTGTGACCGGCTCGCTCGCGTTTGACTACATCATGGACTTCCCTGGTTACTTCAGGGATCATATGCTGGCCGAGAAGGCGCATATGCTTTCCGTCAGCTTTCTGGTCGACTCGATGCGCAAAATGCGCGGTGGAGTCGCCGGGAATATCGCCTATAACCTGGCGCTGCTGGGCGAGCGACCACTGATGGTCGGTGCGGCTGGTCACGATTTCGGCGACTACCGGGCCTGGCTCGAACGGCACGGAGTCGACACCTCTGCGGTGAACATTATCGAGCATGAGTTCACCTCCTCCTGCTTCATCAATACTGACCGGGCGAATAACCAGATTGTTGCCTTCTACACCGGGGCAATGAGCCACGATCACTTCAGTTCACTGGTGGGGCTTGGTCTTACCTCTGACGATCTCGTATTGATCTCACCGACCATACCTGAAGCTATCGAACGGTTTGTTACTGAGTGCCAGCAGATGGGCATCCCCTACATCTTCGACCCTGGCAAGCAGACTCCACGCCTGGCCCTCGATCAGATCGCTTTTGGTCTGCGTGGTGCACGGGTGCTCGTGAGTAATGATTACGAGCTCGGTATGCTAGCCCGTAAGCTGGAGATACCCGAAGAGGAGTTGATCGCAACGGTTCCCCTTGCCGTGGTCACACGCGGGGAGCATGGATCGTTCATCTACGCTGAGGGTAGCCTGGTAGCCACCATTCCTGTGGCCCCTGTGGATGAAGTGGTCGATCCCACCGGTGCTGGCGACGCCTATCTGGCTGGTATGACCTTTGGGATCGCACGCAATCTACCCCTGGAGGTGACCGGGCGCATTGCGGCCCTGACTGCCGCCTATGCGATCGAGCGCCGCGGCTGCCAGGAGCACTACTTTAGCCGCGAACATTTTGCCGAGCGCTACTGTGCGGCGTTTGGCAGCGAGCTACCGGCTGATGCACTGGGTGTCGCCGGTGCGTTCTGATCGTGTAGCCCACTCAAGAGCCTCTCCTCACAGCAGTGGGCGGCGAAGCCCTATGGCAATCTCGTGGACACGTTGAAACTGAAACCTTCTTAAGGAGAAGTCTATCCGATGAGCACCTACGACGTAAAAGATCTCAAGTTGGCTGAACAGGGCCGCAAGCGTATGGATTGGGCCGAGCAGGAGATGCCAGTTCTGCGGCTGATCAGCGAGCGTTTCGCCAAAGAGCGGCCATTGGCCGGCATCCGGGTTAGTGCCTGTCTACACGTCACCTCTGAGACCGGGAACCTCATGCGCGCGCTATCCGCTGCCGGCGCCGATGTGGTACTCTGTGCCTCGAACCCACTCAGCACCCAGGATGATGTGGCTGCTGCCCTGGTCGCCTACGAGGAGATCCCCGTCTATGCGATTAAGGGTGAGAGTAACGAGGTCTACTACCAGCATATCAAGGCTGCCCTCGACCACAACCCCCAGATTACGATGGATGATGGGGCAGATCTCGTTAGCGGGATCCTCAAGGATCGCCAGGATCTGATCTCGAGCATGCTGGGCAGCACTGAGGAGACCACCACTGGGGTCATTCGCCTCAAAGCTATGGCTGCTGAGGGTGTTCTCCCCTTCCCCGTGATCGCAGTCAACGATAGCGACACCAAGCACATGTTCGATAACCGTTACGGTACTGGCCAGAGCACCCTGGATGGTATCATCCGTGCTACCAACGTGCTGCTGGCTGGGAAGACCTTTGTGGTTGCCGGCTACGGCTGGTGCTCCCGGGGGATTGCCGAGCGGGCTGCTGGTCTGGGTGCCAATGTGATCGTGACCGAGATCGACCCGATCAAGGCCCTTGAGGCGGCGATGGATGGCTACCGGGTGATGCCCATGGAGCAGGCGGCGCCCCTGGCCGATTTCATCGTCACCGCCACTGGCAATAAGCATGTGCTCGACCAGAGTACCTTCCGGGTGATTAAGCATGGCTGTGTGATCGCGAACAGTGGCCACTTCAATGTCGAGATCAACATCCCAGCCCTGGAGGAACTCTCCGTTGAGAAGCGCCAGCCACGTGCCTTCATCGATCAGTATATCCTGCACGATGGACGGCAGGTCAACCTTCTCGGTGAGGGGCGCCTGATCAACCTGGCCAGTGCGGAGGGCCACCC
>CAIWUD010000230.1 GCA_903915775.1 uncultured Chloroflexota bacterium
GGTCATCCTGGCACTCCTGGGATTAGCCTTCACCTCGGCTACTGATGCCGCCTTCAGCGTGATGAGCAAGCATCGATTGCAGAGCGTCCTGCAGACTCAGGGATTGCTGACGCAACGTACCATCAACTACCTGCTCGACCAACCCTACCGGCTCAAGGCAGCCATTCTCCTCCTCCACAGTGGGCTCATCACCGTTGCCATCAGCCTGAGCCTCAGTGCCAGCCTCGTGTATGGATCTACTGTGGTGACCCTCATCATGGTTGGCCTTCTGCTCACCCTCATCCTCTTCGGGGAGCTCATTCCGCGATTGATTACCACTAAATACCCCACGACGGTAACTGCACTATGTGCCGCTCCGCTTGCCATCCTGAGCCTCTTGCTCATGCCGTTGATCTTCCTCCTCAACCTCTCATTGCGTCTGATCAATAGACAGGGTGAGCCCACTCCATCCATTATTAGTGATGAGGAGTTGCGCCAACTCGTGAGTGCAGGTGAAGAAGAGGGGAATCTGGAGCAGCAGGAGCGGTTAGCGATGATCGAGGGGGTGATCGATTTTGGCGACACCATCCTGCGCGAGATTATGGTGCCCCGCGTGGATATCGTCGCGATTAGCCTGGAGGCACGTCTCGAGCAGGCGCTCGATCTGGTCAGTGCAACAGGACATTCGCGCATTCCGGTCTACGACGACACCATCGATCATGTGGTCGGCATTCTCTACGCGAAGGATCTGATCCCGGTACTCCGTCGCGGATCGCTCGATATGCCGATCGACAACCTCTTCCGTCCCGTCCACTTTGTACCAGAGACAATGAAGGTCAACGCGCTCCTCGAAGATCTACAGCGGCGCAAGGTGCACATCGCGATCATCGTTGACGAGTATGGCGGCACTGCGGGCCTGGCTACGATTGAAGATCTGATTGAGGAGCTCGTCGGCGAGATTCAGGATGAGCATGATATTGAGGGGCCATCGGTGCAAAAGATCGAAGAGGGGAGCTACATCGTGGATGCACGTACGCTCATCCACGACCTCAACGATCTCCTCGATCTCAGCCTACCTTCGGGTGATGCAGAGCGTATTGGCGGACTGATCTATGAACGCCTGGGGCATGTTCCCCGTGTTGGTGATACGATCGATCTTGACGGCGTGCAAGCGACCGTGCTCGTCGTCAAAGGGGTACGGGCCACCAAAATTCGCATCGTGTGCCGACCAGCGGTCGCCTCTGATCCCAAGCGTCATGAAGTAGAAACGAGCGATCCCGATGAATCAGCCTGACGACACCGCACTCATCTCAGCAGCACTTACGGCTCGGAGCCTCGCCTACACGCCCTACTCCCACTTCAACGTGGGCGCCGCGGTACTCACCGCAAGTGGGCGCATCTTCAGTGGTGGCAATATTGAGAATGCATCCTACCCAATGACCCTCTGCGCTGAGCGGGTTGCGCTCGTCAGTGCCTATGCCGCCGGTGAGCGTACGATTCAGGCTTTGGCTGTGGTCACTCCAACCCTTGATGTAGCCAGCCCATGTGGGGCGTGCCGTCAGGTGATCTTCGAGTTGGCCCCACACGCACGGATCATTCTTCTCAACCTGAACGGTGCGGTACGTTATACCACCCCTGCCGAGCTCCTGCCCCACGGGTTTGGGCCAACCCAGTTGACGGAGGGTGAAGGTTCGGCCTCATGAAATAGTTTTGGCACCTCAGAACACCCAGAGGAACGCACCTACCGTTGCTGCCTTTCGGCCCTGGCGGGGTTTAGTACGTATCTGCCGTTCTTCAGTGCCGCGGTCATTGTACCATACGTGAGGCGTGTGAGCCAACTGGGCAACCATGGGGGGCAACCACGGGGGGTTGCCCATACGGAGGGCGCCACGAGGGCGAGACGCCCTCGCTCCAGGAGAAGTGTGAACGAGTACCAACCACGGTACCTGTTCAGATGTACCGCAGAGCACGCAGGGGAACGCAGAGGATGGGCTGGGTAAAGCCCTCTGCGCTCCTCCTCGCCCTTTACGGTGCGTACGTGTCCAGTAGTGTGAACAGTTACCAACTCCCAAAATCACCGAGCTAGCGCTCGGTGATCCCAGGGTTGCGCGACCAGCGTGCGGGAGGTGTGGAGGGCACAGCCCTCCGCAAAGACCCCCTCACCCAGCCGTGGTGGCGTCAGGACGATCCAGTAGACGTAGCCAAACGTGAAGCATGGTTTAAAGAATCATCATGTTGAAAAGGTAGGATAGGATTCCAGAACTCTTAGTAGGCGTGTGGATAGTGTGGATAGTACCCGTTTCATGGGTACAGATTGGACTAAAGTGGCTGGGGAAAAGTTTGTGGATAGTTACGGAACGTGTGGAAAACGTAATCTATGATCCTCTATAGTACGCAAGCTATCCACAGCTCTTCCCCTACTAAATCAGCCATTTATCCACAAAATGTCGAGATTATCCACAGATACATGCAACTTATCCACATTATGTGATGTCGTGAGGAGAACTGGTTCGGTGAGACATACAGAAAAGCCGCCCCCTGGTGGGGCGGCTTTTTCGGAGTTTGATGAGGTCACGATGAGGACTCGGGCCCACCCTTTGTTGGATCGTCGAGCTTCAAGGTGTTGATGAAGTTGCGGAAGATAGACATTGAGTCGTCATTGAGATCAGGTTCGGGCTCGCTGGCTACGGTAGGCTCACGGGGCTCACGGGGCTCACCGGGCTCACTAGGTTCACCGCTACTCATCTGCTCTTCTTCATCGAAGAGGACTCCTGCCTGGTCGAGGACTCGTGCTTCGACGAAGATTGGCACGTCGGTACGAACGGCGAGCGCAATAGCATCGCTCGGACGTGAGTCGACCTCTACGAGGCGACCGTTCTGCTCAATGACAATGCGCGCAAAGAAGGTATTATCTTGGATATCATTGACCATGATGTGCGCCAACTGTCCACCAAGGTCGCCGATCATGGCCTTGAGGAGATCGTGAGTCATCGGGCGCTGTGGCTCGTGGCCTTGAATGGCCAAGGCGATCGCATCTGCCTCAAAAGGTCCGATCCAGATCGGAAGGTAGCGTCTACTATCTGTTTCGCGGAGCACCACGACCCGGTGCTGGGTCAGGAGGCTAACGCGGATGCTATCTACCACAACGCGTATCATCTGGAGGCCTTTCGTCGAGAGTGGGAGTGTGGATTGAGGAGCAGTTCGTTGGGTGCGATCGATCTTCTACACCAAGTCAAAGGCGCTATATAATGGATCTTACCATGAGGCCAAAGGGAAAGTCAAGGTTTGAGGAGCATCTATGCTGAGCGTCCGCGAGATCATGGCGATTATCCCCCATCGCTACCCCTTTCTCCTGATCGATCGCGTCATTGAGCTTGAACCCGGTGTACGCGCTGTTGCCGAGAAGCTCGTCTCGGCCAATGAGCCCCAGTTTACTGGTCACTTTCCGGGTAATCCAGTCATGCCGGGTGTCCTGATTGTTGAGGCGATGGCCCAAGCGGGTGCCGTTGCAACGCTGAGCCATGCTCAGTACGCCGGAAAGCTCGTGCTCTTTGCGGGTGTGGATAGTTGTCGCTTTAAGCGCATCGTTCGCCCTGGCGATCTCCTCCGTCTTGAAGTGCGCCTCGATCGGATTCGTCGCGGCATCGGACGCGGGAGTGGACGAGCTACGGTAGGTGAGGAGTTGGCCTGTGAGGCTGAACTGCTCTTTGCGCTCACTGATGCGGCGAACTGAGGTCTGTGCGTAACCTCCGGGGAGGTGTGGAGGGCTGCGCCCTCCACAAAAAACTTAACCCAACCTAGGTAGCGCCAGAGGGTCAAGCTGGCGCAGCTGAAATTGAACTATGCCTTAAGGAGTAGTATGACTACGTCTCCAGACGATCGTCCGCGCACTGCGCTAGTGGTTGTGGCTCATCCTGATGATGCGGAGTTTGGTTGTGGAGCCACACTCGCCGGCTGGGCGCAGGAGGGTTGGGAGATTACCCTCGTTGTCTGTACTGATGGTGGGGCAGGCGGCGCCGATGATGCGACGGATGTTGGTTCCGAAGCACGACGGCGGATTAGCGGGATACGCAAAGAGGAGCAGCGCGCAGCAGCGGCCATTCTCGGGCTGAAGGAGGTGGTTTTCCTCGACTTCCCTGATGGGCAACTGGAGCCCAATCTGCTATTGCGCCGCGAGATTGTGCGCCAGATCCGGCGCATCCGTGCCTATCGCCTGGTCTGCCAATCGCCCGACCGCGCCTGGACGCCGAGCTACATGATTGGGCGCTTCCACCCGGATCACCTGGCTGCTGCTACAGCGACCCTGGCGGCACTCTACCCAGCTGCCCAGAATGGGTGGGATTTTCCCGAGTTGCTTGCTGAGGGCTTCCCGCCTAGTCGGGTTCGCGAGCTCTACGTGACGGGGGCGCCTCACCTGAACTTCGCGGTCGATATCTCGGCGACGATTGAGCTGAAGTTAGCCGCGCTACGCTGCCACGTGAGTCAGCTAGGTGAGGATCAGACGGAGCTTGCCGTGCGTGTTCGGGGATGGGCTGTTGAGCGTGGTGAGCCTTTCGGTCTGCCCATGGCCGAGGCTTACCACCGTGTGGAAAACTAGCTACGTTTGCCTGGACAGCGGCTCACTGCACGCGGAGCGGGTATTGTGGAGGGTGTAGGTACCTCCGCGATACCCGCTCTGCTGCGTTTGCGTTGATGGGGGTCACTCCTCCGTCTCGTCATGCTCCTGCCGGATCGCCGTGGGTGTTTCGATCCAGCCACGGCGTAGGGCAAAGATGACCGCCTGGGTACGGTCGTTCAGTGAGAGCTTGCGCAAGATTGAAGAGATGTGATTCTTGACCGTCTGGGTGCTGATCTTGAGGGCGTCGGCGATCTCGCGGTTACTCCCACCTGCGGCGATCCGCTCAAGCACTTCAATTTCACGATCACTCAGCGGGGTAAAGATCGGGAACTCACCGATCTCTGGCGTGCTTGAGGTTGCCTGAGGCAGGGTACGGAACTGTGAGAGGAGGCGACTGGCAACCCGTGGCTCTTCGAGTACCACGTCGTTGATCACATACTCGCCCCGTGCGACCCGCCGCAGAATTTCGATCAGCGCTTCAGGTTTGACATCTTTCGAACGGTAGGCCGCAGCGCCGGCCCGCAGCGCGTTGAACGCCTGCTCATCGCTCTCGTGCATGCTCAGGACGACAACACCCAGACGGGGGTAGCGACGTCGTACCTGCTGAGTGAGGTCGAGGCCGCTAATACCGGGCAGATTGAGGTCGACGAGCAGCACGTTGGGCTCCTGGGCGGGGCGAGCCCGTGCGAGCCAATCGAGAGCTTCCCGCCCATTTGCAGCTTCACCAACAATCGTGATGTCCTGTGTATTGGCTAGCGCCCAGCGCACCCCCTGACGAAAGAGCGGGTGATCGTCAACAATCAGTAGCCTTATGGTAGCGTGGGAGGCCATGGCAGAGGCTCCTTTCCTTGAGCCCGGAGCCAGCGATGGTAGGTTTCTTTCGGATCAGCCAGTCCGGTGATACCGGCTTGACCCAGCAGGGTGTGTACTGTCACGAGTGGGAAGCCAACGACCGCGGTGTAGCTCCCATGGATGCTCTGCACCAGACGCCCACCCATACCCTGGACGCCATAGGCTCCGGCCTTGTCGAGTGGCTCGCCGGTTGCAACATAGGCTGCAATCGCCTCAGCATGAACCGGTGCAAAGGTGACCTCTGCAGCAACGAGGGCGAGTAGGGGGGGATCCGTTGCCGAGTCCGTGACTGGTAGCAGGACACAGAGCCCAGTGTAGACGGTATGGGTACGCCCAGCGAGTTGGGAGAGCATGGTCTGGGCGTGGGCTGCGTCGAGCGGTTTGTTCAAGACCATGCCATCGAGCACGACAATGGTGTCGGCACCGATGACGACTGCGTCTGGGGCATGGATGGCCGCCGCCGTAGCTTTGCGCCAAGCCAGGAGTGTCGGGTGCTGGAGGAGCGGTAGTGCTGCTCTGGGTAGGAGGTCGAGCAGTGGGGATGGCACCGGATCGACATTAGGCTCCTCCTCAACGCTCGTTGCAAGCACCTCAAAGTGTGCGCCCAGGGCGGATAGAAGCTCCTGGCGTCGGGGTGAAGCGGAGGCGAGGATAAGTCTGTGCGCGGGGCCTGTGGAGTTGTTGGCTCCAGGTGGGAGCACGAGTTGCACCGTTAGGATCCTTACGCTTCGCGGATCATAGCGATCATAGCATGGGCTTTTTCA
>CAIWUD010000231.1 GCA_903915775.1 uncultured Chloroflexota bacterium
CGGTGGCCCGCCCCGCTCCTCCCGTCGTGGCTCGTAGCCCCGCTCCCGCGGTGGCCCGCCCCGCTCCTCCCGTCGTGGCTCGTAGCCCCGCTCACGCGGTGGCCCGCCCCGCTCCTCGCGCCGTGGCTCGTAGCCCCGCTCCTCGCGTCGTGGCTCGTAGCCCCGCTCCTCGCGTCGTGGCTCGTAGCCCCGCTCTCGCGGCGGACCACTCCGCTCCTCGCGCCGTGGCTCGTAGCTCCGCTCTCGCGGCGGACCACTCCGCTCCTCGCGTCGTGGCTCGTAGCCCCGCTCCCGCGGTGGCCCGCTCCGCTCCTCCCGCCGTGGCTCGTAGCCCCGGTCCCGCGGTGGCCCGCTCCGCTCCTCCCGCCGTGGCTCATAGCTTCGATCCTCACGGGAGGGCGGGGGAGCAGTCACAATCGGTGTCTCCTGAGGAGATGGAGCAGGAATATGGGAGCGGAGTTCGGCTACCTCCTCATCAGTAAGTGGGCGATAGCCACGCAGGGGAAGATCGCCCAGGAGGAGGTTACCCTCACGCACCCTAATCAGGCGGCGTACCTCATAACCAAGAGTTCGGGCAGTCTCACGGATCTGGCGTTTACGCCCCTCACGGAGCACCACGGTATACCAGACCCCCACATCCGTCGTTTCGATGAGTACCACCCGCGCAGGTGCAGTCAGTTCACCATTCAGCGGTAACCCACTGCGCCAAGCACGTAGGGCCTCAGCATCAAGCGCACGATCGAGGAGGACCCGATACTCCTTCTCAACCTCAAACTTCGGGTGGGTCAGGTGATGGGTCAGTTCGCCATCATCAGTGAGGAGAATCAGCCCCTCGCTATCCACATCGAGACGTCCGACCGGAAAGACGCGGGTCGGCACATCAACAAGCTCAACCACAGTTGGGCGATGGTGGGGATCGTCCACCGTTGAGACAAAACCAACCGGCTTATGGAGCATCAGGTAGGTGCGGCGCATTGGCTGGCGTACCGGCGCACCATCGAGCAAAACCGTATCGTGCTCAAGATCCACACGCAGACCCGGTTCCTGAACCACGCGCCCATTCACGGTCACACGACCCGCAGCGATCAGTGCCTCGCTATCACGGCGGGAAGCGATGCCGGCACTAGCGAGGACCTTCTGTAGACGTTCCGCACTCACAACAGACCTTTCTTACGGCCGCAAAGGGCCAGGTGGTAGAGACGCGCCGGCCATCACCGCAACATCACGCTGGGGTGCTCAGGCGAGCGCAAAGCAGTTAGCTGGGGGGTTAAGCGCTACTCAGTTAGCATCATGCGGGGTGGGCGTATCGACGAAGAGGAGCCCGCGTGTAGTCATCAGGAGCAGGACCAGCCAATGCAGGAGTATACCATGGTTGGGTATAGTTCGATTTCGACTATGCTGGCCTGACCTTTAGCGCCACCAGGGCTGGGTTAGAACCTTTTGTAGAGGGCGAGGCCCCCATACCTCCCGTAAGACTACTACACGGTCATTGTTTGACGCACGAGTCTGCCCTCGCTATAATGAACCTACTAGAGAGTGTTGTACCCTGGCTTGGCCATCGTATGGAGTGCGTGGCGGATCGCGTCCTCCAGGGCTGCAGGTACGGTTCGCAAACGACCCGGGTGCGGGCTCCGATAGAACATGTTCCGCAACATACCGACACCACGTGAAGGAGTAGTGCTCAATGAGCCAACCGCAGAGCCAGCGCGGACGTAAAGTACCTGCTGCAAAGCGTAACCCGCTGGTACCGTTCTACTGGGCCATCGGCGCCCTCATCGTAATCGGCGCCGCTTTCTTAATCACCTTTGCTGCTCGCGGTGGTTTCGGCAGCAGTACGATCACCCCGCTCAATGTGCCCGTCGGCAAAACTGATGATGGCTTCTGGTACAAAGGAAATCCCGATGCTCCGGTGACGGTGATCAAGTATAGTGACTACCAGTGCCCATCGTGCGCGTTCTACTTCAACAACCTTGGTAAGATCATCCAGCGCGATTATATCGATCCGGGCAAGATCAAGTTCGTCTACCACGAATTCCCCCTCGACAGCCACCAGAATGCCGTGGCTGCCGGCGAGGCAGCGCGATGTGCCGGTGATCAGAACCAGTACTGGGCCATGCACGATCTCTTGTTTCAGAATCAGGACACCTGGGCTCAGCTGCGTACCGTTACGAATGTTTTCTCGGGCTACGCTGGCCAGATCGGGCTGAATCGAGCTGAGTTTGACACCTGTCTCAGCAGTGGTACACACCGCGCTAATGTGGAGGCCGCTGGTGAATCCTCGATCGCACGTGGTGTCAATGCAACCCCGACCTTTGAAGTAAATGGCCAGTTGGTCAATGCAAGCGAGCTGCCCAGTGCCATTGAGGCGGCTCTGCGTGCCGCTGGCCAGTAAGGAGAGGGGTGCTATGCGAAGTAGAGAAGTAACCTCACTCGTCCTGATTCTGCTCGTCACCGGATTAGCGATCTGGATCAACCTCGCCCCTAACGAGACGGTGCTCGGGCGCGATGTACGTTTTCGCCTCGGCCTCGATCTCCAAGGCGGCGTTCAGGTGCTCCTCCGCACCAGTGAGGCTGACACCCCCCGTGAAGATCTTGAGACGGCACGGGGCGTCATCGAGCGGCGTGTGAATGCCCTCGGCGTCGGTGAAACCGTAGTACAGCTCGCTGGTAATGATCGCATCATCGTCGAGCTCCCCGGCGTGGATAATCCTGATGAGGCGGTTGACTCGCTGCGTGGTACTGGGCGTCTGGAGTTTGTCGACTCCCAGGGCCAGTACATCCCAGAGGGCACCCTGATTCGTACGAGTAGCAGCCCCGATCCGAGCCTGAGTGAGACGACAACCATTACCGATGTCACCCAGTTGGGACCAATCTTCCAGAGCATTACCGACGGCGCCGACCTGGACACGAACGCGGTGCAGCCGGCATTCTCCCAGACGGGCGTTGCCGGTAATCGACCTGCCGTTGCGTTCGCCTTCCGTGGTGCGTCGGCAACCAGTCTGGCCAGTTTCACTGCGCAGAACGTGGGGCAGCCGATGTGCATCGTGCTTGACAACCGTGTGGTCAGCTGCCCTCAGATCAACGCCGCACTCACGGACGGCACCGGGGTGATCGAGGTGAGCAGCGAGGGTGAGCGTGATACCATCCTCAACCAACTCAAGTATGGTGCTCTGCCAGTGCCACTAGTGATTGAGACGAGCCGCAGTGTGACCGCCACCCTTGGCCAGGAGTCGGTAGAGGCTAGTGTGGTGGCCGGGATCGTTGGACTGACGGTAGTTGCCCTCTTCATGATCCTCTTCTACCGCTTGCCTGGCCTGCTCGCCACGATCGCGCTCATCGTCTACGCGCTGATCAGCTTTGCGATCTACCGCTTCATTCCGATCACCCTGACCCTCCCCGGTATCGCCGGTTTCATCCTCTCGATCGGTCTCGCAGTTGATGCCAACGTGCTCATCTTCGCGCGTCTCCGCGAAGAGTACCGCCGTGGACGCAACATTCGCAATGCGCTAGAGCGTGGTTTTGAGGAGTCGTGGCCGGCTATTCGTGACTCGAGTGTCTCGACACTGATTACGAGTAGTGTGCTCTTCATGTTTGGCAGTAGCTTTGGTGTGAGTATCATCCAGGGCTTTGCCCTTACCCTGGGCCTCGGTATTATTGTCAGCCTCTTTACTGCCGTGGTAGTAACCCGTACCTTCCTGCGCATGGCTATACCCCTCTTCAGCGATCGACAGACCTGGCTCTTTGGGGTGGATCGCCATTCGTCCAGTAGCACCGCAACGGTGCAATAGGGAAAAGGTGGGAGGCAAAACTCTCCGCCAATACCTCCCCGCCGCGGGCAGCGGCAAAGACCGTACCTCGGTTACAAACCTTGTCTCACGCATGGACAGGCCCAAGGGGCTTGCCACAGCCGAAGGCTATCGACACGTATGCTGGAACAGCTTGTTCGTCGCCGTTACTGGTGGTTCACCCTCTCCATCCTGATCATCATCCCAGGGTTCTACTTTCTGCTCCTCCACCCCCTGGTCACGACGGGGCAGTTCGGAGTTGGCTTGCGCGCCAGCATCGACTTCAGTGGTGGCGCCCTTTGGGAGGTACGCTTCAACGATAAAGCTCCTGGCAGCATCAGTTCAGCCCAGGTCGCACAGGCGTTTAGCTCTGCAGGCTTCGAGAACCCAATCGTGCAGATGAGCCAGGCTGATCTGAATGGTACCCCTCAGGCTGAAGCGCTCGTCCGCACGCGAGCGCTCAACCCCGCAACGCCGCTCCAAGAGCGGCAGGGTGTAGAGGCTGCGCTCACGGCGCAGATTGGCCCAATGGCCATTGTGCGCCTGGAGAGCGTCGGTCCTACGGTGAGTCGTGAGAGTACCATCAACGCGGTGGTCGCCGTGATTGGTGCGTCGACCGCGATTCTCCTCTACCTCTGGTGGGCCTTCCGTAAGGCACCCCACCCCTTCCGCTATGGGATGTGCGCCATCCTGGCGATGCTCCACGATGTACTCGTGGTGTTGGGCATCGCTGCGATCCTGAGCGCCTTCAATCCAGGCTTTGAGGTTGATGCCCTCTTCCTGACCGCACTGCTGACCACCCTCAGCTTTTCGGTTCACGATACGATCGTGGTCTTTGACCGTATCCGCGAAAATCTGATCGAGCGTCGCCCCGGTGAGCTTTTCGACGATATCGTGAACCATAGTCTGGTACAGACGCTACCCCGTTCGATCAACACGCAGTTGACCACCCTCTTTACGTTGACCGCCCTCCTCCTCTTCGGCGGTGAGACGCTGCGTAACTTCGTGATGATCCTGCTGATCGGTCTACTCTCAGGTACCTTCTCGTCAATCTTCAATGCGGCTCAGTTGCTAGTCGTCTGGGAGCATCAAGAGTGGCGTGGCTGGTTTGGGCGCGGGCGCAGCAAGCCAGACGAGCCTACGGCTGCCGCTACGCAGTAGGCTCGTCTGGATCAGGTGCCCACAGGAATTGGAGGGGCTGCTCCCAACTGCTCGTCAGCGTTGTAGGAGGAGCCCCTTCGTTTATGCGGATCGCTTCTCCACGAGGATGAAGTAGCTCCCACAGCGCATCCAGCCAAACAGCCAGAGATCGAGCTCCATCAGGAGGGTAACGGCCATGAGCGCGAGGTAGGTCGGGCTCCCCGGCCGTAACCTGCTGCGCATCCGACGACGTGCGCGAATCTCACGGGCAACGCCATCGGGGTGGGATGGTGGAGGCGTACCTCCCTGCGACCGCTTCGTGCTACCCTTCGCTCGCCCCAGGATAGCTTCACCCAGCTTCATCAACACATGCTCAACAAAGGTAGTGAAGAGGCTATTCCAGAAGATGACCTTCACGGGACGCAGACCGGCACGTTCAAACGCGGCTTCCACATCCTCCCAGGTCGCCAAGGCCTTCAGGTGGTCCGATTTACGGCGCGCCTCCCGTGAGAAGTCGTAGATACCAGCACGCACGAAGAGCCGCCCTAGCCGTCGGCTGAGGTTGATGAGCGGCTGGATGGGCGACATCTCTCGCGTATTTGAGAAGGCGAGCATACGTCCGCCGGGGCGCAAGATGCGAGCACTCTCGGCCAGGTACGCATCGATCACCTCAATCGGGAAGTGCTCGAGGATGTCGATCGCAAAGAGCTTGTCGAAACTACCATCGGCAAAGGGCAAGCTCCGCGAGTCGGCCTGGGTCAGTGCAACCTGCTCAAGAGCCTGATCGGCGAAGAGGGTTGCGGGGTCGCTGCCCACCATGAGCCCTACCTGCCCAGCGTTCCAGACCGCATGCTTGGCCGTACCACAGCCGTTGTCGAGCACCCGATCGCTGGCCTCGAAGCGCAGCAGACGGCGCAGGGTACGGTCGCGCACGCCGGCGGCCAGGAGCGGTGGCGCTAGCTCCTGGTAGTCCAACTCCTCGGCGAGTTCAGCCTCGTCGGTGACATACTTCGAGACATAGTCGTAGGTTGCACCACGTGGCATCAGATCGATATAGCCCGTCCGGAAGGGGTAGCGCGTCGAGCAGGCAGCACAGGAGATGGCATCAGCCTCAACGGCGAGTTGGCGCGAACGACAGGTGGGACACTGGAGGAGGGGAAAAAGTTTTGGTGTAATCATGGAGCGTGCTCACGGGCCCTGGCGCAGACGCTGAGTCACATCGCGCGCCAGCAGTCCATCAAAGATGAGGAGGAAGGCGCCCTGCAGCGCGACACCATACCCGAGGCCTCTACGATCGGCTCGCTCGGTCCAACGAACTGCGACTGCCAATCCGATCAAGATGTAGAGCAGATCAAGCCCACTATTCACCGCAAGGATAGTGCGGAAGTTCCTGGCCTCACGGGTTACCCCAGCCGCATCGATCGCACCTTCGGCAAGGGCTGCGGCCTTCCGCAATGCACCCCGACGTCCAGCAACGGCGAGGAGCAGGTCGATCACGCCCCAGACGAGGGCCTGCAGCCCGAAGTGGCGCCAGAGGCCGGGGCGGAAGAGCAGGAGGGTGCCACCCAGACTGCTGAGCAACCCCCAGACTAGGAGCGGACGCAGGGCCTTGTGCTGGTAGAGGAAGAAGTTCTCTTGCATCATGGGGCTTATCTTACCCGATCTCGTGGGGGCGTCAATCTGGGAGCAGGGTAGCGTTCAATGTCGGCTGCACCGACTTTACACGGAGTTTTTTGTGGAGACCCGCGACCGCCACACCTCCTACCTGGGATCACCGAGCGCCTGCTCGGTGTCTTTGGGAACGGGTGAACGATGCTTTAGCCCAACTATGAACAAGTACCAACCCTCTTTTGGTTGACGCACGGTCACACGATAGGCTACAATACGCCCTAGTAGGGGCAAGAGCCTCCCGTGGCGCATGCCCAACACGCAACCTGAATCCCTCAACAGCTACTTACCCCCACAGACCAATGCAAAAGCTTCGTGTTGCCCAGATCCGTGAGCGCTTCCTGAGCTACTTTGAGCGTAACGGCCATGCGCGTGTCCCCAGTTCACCCCTCGTTGTCGCTGGCGATCAGACCCTGCTCTTCGCGAATTCGGGCATGGTGCAGTTCAAGGATCTCTTTCTTGGCCTCGAACAGCGCCCCTACAGCCGGGCTACGACCGCCCAGAAGTGCCTCCGCGTCTCAGGTAAGCACAACGATCTTGAGGAGGTTGGGCCATCACCGCGCCACCACACCTTCTTCGAGATGCTCGGCAACTTCTCCTTCGGTGACTACTTTAAGGCCGAGGCGATCCGTATGTCATGGGAGTTGCTGACACGCGAGTTTCAACTGCCTGTCGAGCGGCTCTGGTTTACCGTCTTCCAGGGTGATGCCGAGGTGTCCGCTGATGAGGAGGCCGCACAACTCTGGATCAACCAGGGTGCCGACCCGAGCCGTGTGTTGCGCTTCGGGCGTAAGGATAACTTCTGGGTGATGGGTGATAGTGGCCCCTGCGGTCCGTGCTCCGAGATCACCGTCTATATCGGTGATGACCTCTCCAAGATGCGCGCTGAGGGCGTGAACTCCGACGATCCTGATTATGTCGAGATCTGGAATAACGTCTTCATGCAGTATGATCGCGCCACGATGCAGCCCCTACCACGCCCCTCAGTGGATACAGGGATGGGCCTTGAACGCATGGCCATGGTGCTACAGGGTGTCCACTCGAACTATGAGACCGATGCCTTCGTCACCATCATTCGCCAGATCATGCACGAGCTCGGCAGTGATGAGCGCCACTATGCCGCTCACTTCGCCGCCTACCGTGCGATTGCTGACCATGCCCGCGCAGTGGCCTTCCTGATCGCCGATGGGGTGCTCCCCGGCAATGCCGGTCGCTCCTACGTACTCCGCCGTATCCTGCGGCGTGCCGCCTACCAGGGGCGCGGGATCGGCTTCAATCAGCCCTTCCTGGCGAAGATTGTTGCAACGGTTATCGATGATATGGGCCACGCCTACCCTGAACTGCTCACCCGGAGCCAGTTTATCCTTGAGGCGACCGATAGTGAAGAGCGTCAGTTCTTGCGCACACTGAGCGGTGGGATCACGCGGCTCAATACGGTTGTTGCCCAGGTACAAGCTACAGCTGGTGGCACGATTGCGGGCCAGGATGCGTTCGTGCTCAAGGACACCTTTGGCTTCCCACTCGATCTCACCCAGAAGATCGCGGCCGAACAGGGGCTGAGCGTTGACGAAGTAGGCTACGATCGCGCGATGCAGGAGCAGCGCGAGCGCTCACGAGCAGCGGCTCGCTTTACCCGTGGTGGCGATGCAGAGATCTGGGCTGATCGGGGGCTGCCCCCAACCCGCTTTGTGGGCTATGAGCAACTCGCGGTCGATGCGGCGTTGCTCGCGATTATCGCTGACGGCGATGCGGTTGCCACGGCAGGAACGGGCGTGCACGTTCAGCTTGTGCTCGATCAGACTCCCTTCTACGCCGAGAGTGGTGGTCAGGTCGGTGATAGTGGAACGATACGTACAGCTAGCGGTACAGTGCAGATCGAAGAGACCCAACGCCCATCCCCTGGCCTGATCGTGCACTATGGGACCGTGCGCAGTGGGAGTATTGAGCTTGGTCAACGGGCCGATGCTCAGGTTGATGCCGATCGACGCGCTGATACGATGCGCAACCATACGGCAACCCATCTGCTCCACCGTGCACTGCGGGATCTGGTTGGTGAACATGCCGCTCAGGCTGGCTCCCTTGTCACCCCTGATCGGCTGCGCTTCGACTTTACCCATACCAAGGCCCTTGAGCCGGGTGTCTTGCGCGAGATCGAGGCCCGCCTCAACGCCTGGGTGCGCGCCGATGGCCGGGTGAGTTGGATTGAACTGAGCCACCAGGAGGCCCTCGATCGCGGTGCAATTGCTCTCTTCGGTGAGAAGTATGGTGATGTGGTGCGCATGGTGACGGTTGAACGTGGGCACACCCAGGTGGCAGAGGAGAGCTTCGCCTCACGCGACTCACGGGAGCTTTGCGGCGGTACCCACGTAACCAGTACCGGCCAGATTGGCTACGTACGGCTGCTCGGTGAGAGTAGCATCGGTAGTGGTCTGCGACGCATCGAGGCCCTGACCGGTCGCGCTGCCGAACAGTGGGTTGAACAGCAGTCCCAGACGCTGCGTGACCTTGCAGTACGCCTCGGTGTGGCCCCAACGCTCGTTCCTGAACGTGTTGAGCTCCTCCTTACCGATGCCAAACAGCGCCAGCAGGAGCTCGATACACTGCGTGGACGTATAGCTCGTGCAGGCATTGAAGGGCTGTTGTCCCAGGTGCGCCACGAAGAGGGGCTGCCTATGCTGGTAGCTCAGGTTGAAGTAGAAGATGCAGCCCGTCTGCGTGAGATGGGCGATCTGCTGCGTGATCGGCTCCGCTCCGGCATCATTGTGCTCGGTGCGCTGATCGGTGCGAAACCGATGCTGCTCGCCATGGTGACGACCGACCTCGTTGCCCAGGGCTACCACGCCGGTAATCTCATCAAGGCACTGGCTGCCCTGGTAGGTGGTGGTGGGGGTGGTCGCCCCGATATGGCGCAGGCTGGAGGGAAGGATCCAGCGAAACTCGCTGAGGCTTTGGCGCAGGCTACCGCCCTGGCCATTGCTCAGCGCCAGGCAAACACCAAGTCGACCTCATAAGTACGGGAGGTATGGAGAGCAGAACGCTCCACCGGTACAACCACTAGGAAGGCCAAGCTACGCATGACTCGTGAGCCTCCCGTAGCACCACTGCTGATTGCAACCCCAACTGATGGTGTTGCGACCCTGCTGGCCCGTGCGGCTCAGCAGGGTGTGCCCAGGGTGCAACTGCTGCTACCCGATAAGGTGACGCTCCTCCGTAGCACCACCGAAGCGCTGCAGTTGGCTAGCGGGGCGAGAGCGTTGGGCCTGGATCTACTCTTGATCAGTGCAGACCCCCTTACCCTCGCCGCTGCCCGTCAGGCCGGGTTACCAACAGTGGCGGTGGTCAATGCTCAGGTTACGAGCCCCTCTACTCCTACCCAAACGTTGACCTCACCCGCGGTGAGTGCTGAGCACAACGTTCTCAACACCCTTGACGATCTCGAGGTGACGCCATTTGGTGCAGTTGACGATGAGTTGACTGCCGCTCAAGCTAGCCTGGAGGCTGCCCTCAATCCGGAGGCCACCCCGGCGGGGGCTGTGGGTGGAACGCCACGTCAACGTCAACCATCACCGGCGGCTGTTCCTGCCAGGGGGAAGCGCCGTGGGCTGATGGTGGCGCTGACCGCGATCCCGCTGCTCGTGCTGCTGACCACCATCGCTGCACTCCTCCTGCTCAGGAGCCGAGTCACGGTCACCGTAACTACCCCCCTGCGTCCCGAGTTGGTCGAGCCCGTTGCAGCACTACCACTTCCTCTCACCACCCTCGGGAGTAGTACCACCACCGCTGTTGCGGCAGAAGTTGTGGGTGAGCAGGTTGCGTTTAGCGTGCAGGGTGAGGTTGTTGAAGAAACCGAAAGGCCATCGAGCAGTGCACGTGGTACGGTCACGATCTTCAACTCAACGCCTCAGGAGGTACGGCTGCCTGTGGGCACCGAGTTTGTCGCCCTGCAGAGTGGTGGGCAAGAGGTGGCTTTTCTCAGCCTCACCGACATGATCATCCCCGCATCGACGACTATTGATACCGGTGCTCAGATCATCACCAACCGCGGTCAGGCGAGCGTAGAGGTCGAGGCGCGCTCACCCGGGAGTGGATCCAACGTTGGGGAGAATAGCGTCCAGCGGATCACCCCGCCCGGGGGTGTCACCTTC
>CAIWUD010000232.1 GCA_903915775.1 uncultured Chloroflexota bacterium
CTGGACGGAGCAGGGGCAGAGCGCGCGCCGCCGTGCGGTGAGTGAGGCAATACTCCAGGATGCTGCTCTGGCACCCCTCTGTGAAGAGCCAGGACGCGTTGAACGTGACGGTTGGCGCTTTGACTATCTGCTCACAAGCTCCGATGGGCTCGAGTTGCGCATGATCAGCTATCAGGAACGCCCGCTCCTCAACTCGATCAAACTCGTTGATTGGCATGTCGGGTATGAGGGCAGCGGTGTAGAGCGGGTTGGTTTCTCCGATGCTGTAGGCTGCCCCGTCTTCAGTGCGGCGGCAGTCATTCCTTATGGTCCGCCCAGCGTGAGCGACGGGCCGGGGGACTCCTTCACCCTCACGATCAGCTTTCGTAGCCCAGCCTGGCCACAGCCGTGCAACTACCAGTACAGCTTTACTGCCCACTTTGCTGCTGATGGCCACCTACAGGTGGCCGCGGCGAATGAAGGGCGTGGCTGTGGTATCAATGGCACCTACCACCCGGTCTGGCGGATCGAGCCTGCCGCTCCAGCTACCCTGAGCTATTGGGATGGCGAGGCGACAACTACGCTGCTGACCGAAGGTCAGACTGAGTGGCGCCCCAATGGTAATCATGCGTTCGAGCTCACCGACTCTGCTGGCACCCTGCAGATCACGCCCGACTGGGGTGATGCCGAGTTGGCTTATGTCTACTGGAGCCGTGTGCGGCCAGGGGAGGGTCAGGGCGATCTGGCGAGCATTGGGAACTGTTGCGCCCTCGATGCGCGCCAGGGCCCCGAGCAGTTCGTTGGATCTGAGCCGTTGGAGCGGCAGCCCATACTCTGGTATGTGCCACGGCTCACGAATGGCGAGCGCGCACGCTGCTGGGCCGATATGCGTCTGGAGGATGGGCTGTTGCGCCCGATCATCTGGCCCTGTAGCGCAGGGCTCCTGATCAGCCACGGAGATCCCGATGCGAAACCGTAGCCAATCCCGTCTAGCTCCAGGTATCCATGGCCCGCGCACTGGGCTGATCGTTGGGTGGCTTGTGGCCGGACTCATCCTGGCTGCCGCCATGCTACCACTCCTGCCCGCAACAGAGCTATCTACTGTTCCACCTGTCGCACAGCCCGAACCAGCCGATAGTTGTCGGACATTGCCCGCATTTACCATGAAGCCCGAGCTCGGGCTAGCAGGGGGGCTGGCCCTCGCAACTGATCGCGCCCAACGTGGGCTCGTCGTGCTGAGCCCCGATCGACCCAATACGCCCTACCAGCACCCAAGCTGGGATGACGCCGGCTACCTGGGCCCCATCGCCTACGACCGCGACGGTCACATCTACGCTGCACCGACACCGCGCCTCTCGCTCGTTGACAATCCACTAGAGGGGGCAACGACGCTCTGGCGCGTCGACTCAGCGAGCGGGGTCATGGCGCCATTTGTGGCCCTGCCAGGTGTGGCGAGCATGCGCAACCCCTACGCCATCCTCGGCCTGAGCTACGCCTGCGCGCTCCACCGCCTCTACGCAGGCACGGTCATCGGCTCGACCCCTACCGCTGAACGGGGCGGTGTGGTCGCCATTGATCTCATGAGTGGTCAGATTAGTTCACTGCTTGAGGCCACCGACGTGATGGGTCTCCTGGTAGTCCGCATGGGCAGCGGCTATGCGCTCTACATCGGCCTGGCACGCAGCCCGGAGCTCCTGCTCCTCCCCCTCGATAGCCTGGGGCAGCCAACCGGTCCCCTACAACCGCTACTCGACCTGACAACGGCTGGAGCAACGGCCAGTGAGCGGGCACGGAAACTACGCCTCGTGAACGGTGAGCTCACGGTCGATCTGGTGCCCTTCAACTATAGCCTGCAGACCAGTGCGGCAGCCATGCCCAAGCGCGTGGCTGCCTGGCGTTACGATGCGTCTGGGGGAGCATGGGTGGTGAGTCGACCGGCAGCCTCACCCTAGTCCGATGCCTCCCAACTGATGGCACGGGCCAAGAGACGCTCGACAAGACCGGGGACGAGTTGTGCGGCAAGCATGCGCAGCCGATCGCCCAACGTCACGTAGGCGAGGCGGGGCTCACGGTGAGCCACCCGCAGAATAACCCGTGCCACCGTCTCGGCTGGAACTGCCCGTGGTTGCATACGCCGCCGCTCGTGCCCCGTACCGAGGCGGTTGGCGCTGAAGTTCGTACGGGTCGTACCTGGGCGCACAAGCGAGACGGCAATCCCGCTGTCGTAGAGCTCCATGCGCAGCGCTTCGCTCATCCGCTCAAGTGCCGCTTTTGCCCCGGCATAACCGCCAAGGTAGGGCAGTGGTTGCAGCGCGAGTACCGTCGATACATTGATGATCTGGCCATCGCCCTGAGCGCGCATGTACGGCACAACCGCCTGCATCAACTGGAGTGGACCGAGCAGGTCGACGGCGAGCGTCCGCGCAAGGTCGTGCGCATCGAGGAGGGCTACCGGACCAGAGAGACCCACACCAGC
>CAIWUD010000233.1 GCA_903915775.1 uncultured Chloroflexota bacterium
CAGGAGAGGTGGTCATGGTTGCTGCCCGTACGGGGGCGCCACGAGGGCGAGACGCCCTCGCTCCAGGAGAGGTGGTCATGGTTGCTGCCCGTACGGGGGCGCCACGAGGGCGAGACGCCCTCGCTCCAGGAGAGGTGTGAACAGCTACGGTTGGGGGGGGCTGCGGAGGGCTTTGCCCTCCACACCTCCCCTGTACGGAGGGCGCAGTGGCCCACTGTCTCACTGTGAGATACCGTACCACTCTTGGAGCCATTGGCGCATCTGCCCAATCTCAGCTTCTTGTGCGGTGATGATCGCTTGGGCGAGATCGTGCAGTTCGTGATGCTCAGCCTGTTGCAGGGCATCACGGGCCATGGTGAGTGCACCTTCGTGGTGGGGGATCATCGCTTCGATGAAGCGCTGCTCGAAGGGCGTACTACCGTCAGCGACGCTCATTGGTCCCATAGCCATCTCCATGCCACTGGTTGGGGCAAGATCGGGATACCAGGCGTTGCGCCAGGCGCGCATCTGCTCGATTTCGGCCTGCTGCGTACGAAGAATGGCCTGGGCAAGCTGTCGGATTTCGGGGCGTTCGGCCGCCTCAAGGGCCTGCTGCGCCATGGTGATGGCACCCTCATGGTGGATGATCATGCCATCAATGAATTGCGCATCGTAGGGTGTGTCGCCCGTATCGGACATCGAGGCGTGATGATCCATCCCGGCCATGCTTGGCGTAGCCGTCGCTGAACTGGAGGATGGTGTACCACATGCGGCGAGGAGTAGTAGCAGGGTAGCGAGGATTCCCGAGAAAACGAGTGGTTTGATTGGCATGGGATGACGTTCCTTGTACGGCTATGTGCCCATCTCGTGGTGTTTCACGCCAGGAGATCACGCAGCTGATGCTTTTGCACCTTCCCCATCGCGTTACGAGGCAGTGCAGTGAGAAAGTGGATGGTACGGGGGCGCTTGTAAGCAGCTAATCGCTCACGACAGAACTGCTCCAACTCAGTGCGTACAGGCGGATGCAGCGGGTCGGTGGGCACAATGGCCGCCACTACCTGTTCACCGAAGTCGGGGTCGGGCAGACCAAAGACGGCACACTCGGCCACCGCGGGATGCTCCAGCAGCAACTCTTCAACCTCACGGGGGTAGATGTTGTAGCCCCCGCTGATAATCAGTTCGCGGGCGCGCCCGGTGAGCGTGTAGTAGCCATCGGCGCTACGCCAGCCGAGATCGCCCGTGCTAAACCAACCATCGGCGTGAAACAGTTCGGCGGTTGCCGCCAGATTGCGCCAGTAGCCGGCGCAGATGTGTGGCCCGCGTACCTGGAGCTCGCCGATTAGCCCATCGGGCAGGGGGGCGCGTGTCTGCAGATCGACGATCCGTGCCTCCTGACCGGGGAAGGGCATGCCTACCGTACCGGCCCGCCGCTCGCCTAGGTAGGGGTTGGTAAGGTTCATGCCGGTCTCGGTCATGCCGTAGCGCTCGAGGATGCGTTGACCAAAGAGTTGCTCGAACGCGGTGAGGGTCTGCGGGGCGAGGGGCGCCGAACCGGAGACACAGAGGCGCAGGGGGAGGGGATGAACCGGAGCATGGTGGCGCACCTCGGCAATCAGGCGGCTGTAGAGCGTTGGTACGCCGAAGAAGAGGGTCACCGTACCGCTGGCGAGGGTTGTGAGCACGTCGCTGGGTTCAAAGCGCGGACGGAGGTCGAGCGAGGCCCCGGCCCAGAGTGTGCCGTGGAGACCGACGCCCAGGCCATGGATATGGAAGAGGGGAAGCACTAGGAGGAGACGGTCGCTGCTGCTCCAGTGCCACGCCGTGCAGATGGCGGCGCTATTGGCGGCCAGGCAGCCGTGGGTGAGCATGGCCCCCTTGGCGCGACCAGTGGTACCGGAGGTATAGGCGAGGATGGCGAGCTCGTGGGCCTGGGGGAGTTCAAACGGTGCCAGCGCAGGCTGCAGGTCAGCCGGGAGCGTGGCTCCTGGTTTGAGGGAGAGGATTGGAGAGGCCAACTGCTGCAGATGCTCGGCGCCAGCCTGATCACAGACGACGAGACGGGGCTCACTATCGGCGAGGATGTGTTGAAGTTCGACCTGGCGATACTGGGTATTGATCAGGACGGTGGCGGCACCGGCGAGCTGAGCGCCCAGGTAGGCGCCGAGAAAGGCTGGCCCACTGGGGAGAAAGAGCCCCACGCGATCGCCGTGCTGCACGCCGAGGGCTTGGTAGTGGCCTGCCCAGGCTTGAGCAAGGGCGAGGAGCGCACCATAGCTCAGCGTCTGCCCCTCCCAGGTGAGGCATGGCCGCTTAGGATCGGTCGTAGCATGGCTGAGGAGCGCGGCAAGAATTGAGGTAGGTTCGGTCATGGTTGCTGGCTCTTCTTGGGGTAAGCTCACGGCAGGGCAACCACGGGGGGCTGCCCGTACGGGGGAGCGCCATTGAGGGAGAGATGCCCTTGCTCGGCAGGGCAGCCACGGGGGGCTGCCCGTACGGGGGAGCGCCATTGAGGGAGAGATGCCCTTGCTCCAGGAGAAGTGTGAACAGGTACTAGTTTGTCGGTTCAAGTCTTCTCGATTACGACGTTGTGCCGCTTCTGATCTCACGAAGGATGGCCTCGACCTGCTCTGGCGACTGGCCATGGCGGGCCAGAGCCTGAGCGGTCAGGTCAAGTACGCGATCGGCAAAGCGTTGCGCAAGATCCTGCCGTAAGCCCTGGCCAATATAGAGTTTGATCAGGGCGTCTACCGACAGATCGCGACTATTTGCGATCTGTTCAAGATCGGCGAAGGTGTCGATCGGCACCTTCAGGTGAACTACCGTGCTTGGCCGTGGGCGGAGCTTCAACTCGGAGGGAAACTCAGGCTGACTCATACTGCCTCCTCTCGGCAGGCGTTGCTGGCCTTGCTGAGATAATCCGCGATCGGTCACCACGCTCCATAAAGACCACCAGCAAGAGGCGTAGCGACACCGAGTAGCCCAACATGAAGTTGCGCTGTTCCTGTACTCCAGCTGGCGTGGCATCTCCGTAGCTTTTTTCGTTTGCCCTACTTTATGATGCTTTTTGCTTTGGGATAAGGTCAATAAGACCGCGTAGTGCGCGGTTAACCGCTTCTGAGTCAGGGAAGTACGATTGTACGTCTGGATCTAAGGCAATAACTCCTTGAGGCAATGTGAAATTACGCTCTTGTGTGGTGCCATCCGTTTTATGGACGACAACTTTGTATCCTCGACGCATTGCTTGCGCGTGTTTCCCTCGCACGACCTCCTTTTGAGAAAAGTCGTATTCCACAGCGATTTCATCATCATTCATCTGATTGTTCTTCTCGTTGCTCATATTGCCTCCGTTCATTTGCTGTTGCTGACCGTACACTGATGATACGTATTCGTTCTTCCCGCTCCGTGTAAACTACGATAAGAAGCCGATTACTAACTGATATGCCTATATCAATATATCGGTCTTCATACGTTGAATGCATCTCATCATACAGTGTCAGCGAACGTTCGTCTGCAAATATCGTTGAGGCTTCGTCGAAGCTTACACCGTGTTTAAGGAAGTTTGTAAGTGCTTTTTCTTCATCCCATTCGAATATAATATCCATCATCAGGTAGTGGTCACCTCCATCGTGGATGGTTCGCGTAAAGCTCCGCTGCGTATGCAGGGCATCGCTGGTCATGATCGTATCGCGGAGGTCACGACCGGCGAGCAGCGGTGGGATGGCGCTCAACCACTAGAGTGGCTTGTCCCGGGGACATGATACCATGAGGAGCGCCCTAGGATGAGCTACTCGCGATTTGTCTATGCTACAATGGATGAACCAACCATCGGCAAAAAGCTCTAACCTAGCCTTGGTGTCGCCAGACTGCAACGTCGGCGCAGCCGACATTGAACCATGCCTAAGGTGGAAGTAGCTTGAGACTCGTCCGTAACAGTGGAAACGACCGCGTTGTCGATACGCTCGAGCTGCAGCTTGGCGCGAGATGCTCGATCGATGCGGTTACCCCTGCCTTGTCCATCTTCGCCTGCGGTGAACTGCTCGCGAGGCTGCGCCGTGTGCCGCTGGGCCGCTTGGTGCTGCCGGCTACTCTGGATGGCCATACGTTGCTCGGCTCGGATGGCGATCGTGCCGCCCGCAACCGTCTGCAGTCACGATGGCTCGCAGCCCGGTTGCATAGGTGGGTCGCCGAGAGCGTTGCCGTACGCCGTGCCACTGGCGGGGTTCCGCAAGGGGCGCTCCTGTTCCGCGATGAGGCCCATGGGCCTGTGCAGGCGCTCCTCGGGGCGGTTGCCCTGACCTCGGATGGACTTGGTCTTGCGCCTGGAAATCCCCTGAGCCTCATTCAGGCCTCTGAGACGCCCGAGGAGGCGTGTATGCTGGCCAACTGGTTTGATGCGCAGTGGGCGGGCATGGCCGATGGGCGCGGCCCTAAAGAGCAACTCCTGGGCCTATTGGAGGCGCTTGCGCAACATCGCGACCCGCACCTCGCCTACGCGCTCATGCTCTACCATCTGTTTGCTAGTCGCGGCGACGCGCTCGATGAAGAGCAGATTGTGAAGTCGGCCACCGGCATTCGCAACACGGTCGTCTGGAAGAAGCTCTATAAGTTCCAGCGCGATGGCGTGGTCGGTGCTATCGATAAGCTCAACCGCTTTGGTGGCTGTATCATCGCGGATAGCGTTGGCCTTGGGAAGACCTTCGAGGCCCTCGCCATTATCAAGTACCACGAACTGCGCAATGACCGTGTACTGGTCCTCTGCCCGAAGCGCCTCCGTGATAACTGGACGCTCTACAAGGCGAATGACCGCCGCAACATCCTGGCTGCTGACCGCTTCAACTACGATGTCTTGAATCACACCGACCTGTCGCGTGACGGTGGTCTTTCTGGCGATATCAATATCGCTCACGTGAACTGGGGTAACTACGATCTCGTTGTCATCGATGAGTCGCACAATTTCCGTAATAAGAAGACGCCCCAGACGGGTGGGGAGACGCGCTACGATCGGCTGATGCGTAAGATCATCCGCGAGGGTGTGAAGACCCGCGTGCTTATGCTCTCAGCCACGCCGGTGAACAATCGCCTCGCCGACTTGCGCAACCAGATCGTCTTTGCAACCGAGGGCAACGATAGCGCCCTGATCGCTCACGGTATCAGCAGTATCGACGCCACCACGCGGCTGGCGCAGCGGCAGTTCAACCGTTGGCTCGACCTCAACGAGGAGGAGCGTACGCCTTCGCGGCTGATCGAGATGCTGGGCTTCGACTACTTCACCCTGCTCGACTTGCTCACCATCGCCCGCTCTCGCCGCCATGTGGAGAAGTACTATGGTACGGCAGAAACTGGCCGCTTTCCCGATCGGCTCAGGCCGATCAACATTAAGGCTGATGTGGACCGTGCCGGGGCCTTCCCGCCCATTGCTCACATCAACTTCGAGATTCGCCGCCTGAACCTCGCTTCGTACACCCCCCTGCGCTATGTGCTGCCGCACAAACAGGCGGCCTACGACCGACAGTATAGTACGCAGGTGAAGGGCGGCATGGGCTACTTTCGGCAAGTGGATCGTGAAGAGAGCCTCATCCATCTGATGCGTGTCAATCTGCTCAAGCGCATGGAGAGCGCTGTGCCCTCGTTTGCGCTCACTGTGCAGCGCCAGCTCCGCGACGTGGAGGCTACGCTCGCACGCATCGAAGCTACGCCAGAAGCGGTCGAAGAGCTCGCGATCGAACATCTGGATCTCGACGATCCGGCCTTTGAGAGCTTGGTCGTGGGCCGTAAGGTCAAGGTGCTACTCAATGATGTGGATCTCGTACGCTGGAAGCAGGAGCTGATCGAGGATCGCAACCGGCTGGCTACACTCGTCTCCGCTGCCCAGCAGGTGGATGCCGCACGCGACGCCAAGCTCATCGCACTGCGCGAGGTGATCGCGCATAAGTGTCGTAACCCGATCAATCCCGGTAATCGCAAGGTGATTGTCTTCACCGCCTTCGCAGATACCGCACGCTACCTCTACGAGCAGGTCGCGCCCTGGGCAAAAGCGGAGCTTGGGCTCGAAAGTGCGCTGGTTACTGGTACTGGCAGTAACCAGACGACGCTGCCGAAATTGCGACGCGATCTTGCCTCGATCCTCACGGCCTTTGCACCACGCTCTAAGGAGCGCCCCGAGGAGTTGGCCGCTGAGGGCGATCTCGATCTGCTCATCGCCACCGACTGTATCTCCGAGGGCCAGAACCTGCAGGATTGCGACTGGCTGATTAACTACGATATCCACTGGAACCCCGTGCGCATCATCCAGCGCTTCGGGCGCATCGACCGCCTCGGGTCGCCCAATGATCGCATTCAACTGGTGAACTTCTGGCCTAACATGGAGCTCGAGGAGTATATCAATCTGGAGCAGCGTGTGAGTGGCCGTATGGTGCTGCTCGATATCTCGGCTACCGGTGAGGAGAACCTGATCGAGCAGCAGTCGGGTAACCAGATGAACGACCTTGAGTATCGGCGTAAGCAGCTCCTTAAGCTGCAGGATGTCGTCATCGATCTTGAGGATCTCTCGACGGGTGTCTCGATCACTGACCTTACACTGAACGACTTCCGCATCGACCTCGCCGAGTACCTGCGCACGCACCCTGGCCTGCTCGGTGAGCTGCCGCTAGGGACGATGGCCGTTACTACGAGTAGTGAAGCCGAGATCCCGCCGGGTATCATCTTCTGTCTACGGGCTGAAGGCGCAGCTGCTACGCGGGCCTCCGAGCCGGGCTACCCGCTCGCTCCCCACTACCTCGTGCACGTGGGCGACGATGGCGGCGTGCTGCTGCCCTTCCCGCAAGCTAAGCAGATCCTTGACCGCCTAAAACGTCTGTGCGTGGGTCGTGATCTGCCCGATGCCACGGCCTGCGCGAGCTTCGACAAAGCCACCAGGCAGGGCGAGGATATGCGCCATGCCCAGCGTCTGCTCGCGGCTGCAGTCGCCTCAGTGGCTGGTAAGACTGAAGAGCGTGCGGTCGCGAGTCTCTTTACGCCGGGCGGTACACATGCTCTGGCGGGCGAGTTCGCTGGCATGGACGATTTCGAGGTGGTGGCGTTCCTGGTGATCCTGCCGGGGGCGACTGTGTGAATGCCGACTCGGTGATCGCCGCCCTCGAACTGCCGTCCGATGCACGGGTGGGCCGTCGTGTGCCTAAGACGCTGCTGGTGGAGCACGGTGCGCCGACAGCCGCGGACAAGCGGCGTATCAACGAGGGTATCGACGAGGTGCAGTGGGTGGCGACACTGAAGCCTACGACGATTGGTGTGCCAGCCCTGCGCGATGATCTGCGTGACTACCTGGAGATTGCTCTCCTGAGTGTGGTGCTGCGGGCCGAGGCTAAGGTGGAGCGACTTGTAGGGTTGATCCATCGCGCGGTGCCCTACCCGCTGTTCCTCCTGGTAACAGATGGCCCGCGCCTCACGCTCGCGCTGGCCCACAAGCGCTGGTCCCAGGGGGAGGCGGGGGCTACCGTGCTAGACGGTGAGTTGGTGCTGGTCACGCTTAGCGATGCCGAGCCAGGCTGGCTGCAGTCGGCGTTCTCTGCGGCCCTCGCGTTGCACCGCCAGCCGCGAGCCAATATCTACCTCCTCTACCAGGGCTGGATCGACACGCTCTTGGCCCTGCTCGCCGCCCGGGTGACCGGGCGCTTTGCCGTTGCTACCTCGCCCGAACAGGCTGCAACGAGGCGTGAGGCGCTGCGCGAGTACGCCCGTCTCGAGAGTGCGATCGCTCGCCTGCGATCGTCCGCCGCGAAGGAGAAGCAGCTCGCGAAACAGGTCGCCCTGAATCTGGAACTGCAGCGCGCGGTGGCGGCACTGGCGGTGGTGAGAGAGGAGTTAGGAGTTAGGAGGTAGGAGTTAGGAGGTAGGAGTTGGGAGGTAGGAGGTAGGAGTTGGGAGTTGGGAGGTAGGAGGTAGGAGGTAGGAGGTAGGAGGTAGGAGGTAGGAGTTGGGTGTATTGTTTCATAAGGTTGGCACAGATGCCCCCCTCCCAACCTCCCCCCGCTGGGGGGAGGATTCCGGCAACCTCAGAGAGGGCAAGCAGGCGGAATTTCTGCTAGAGCAGAGCTTTCCTTGGCATCTCGTAGAAAGGATCGGCGTACCATCAGGTGACACCCATCGGCAGACGATGGACGCCCTGCTAGCGCGGAAACATCGTCCGCTGGTCGAGGTACGGACAGATTGGTACTACTGAACACGAGGCGGACATGATCACATTGGTCACCGGCGACATCCTCAAGGACGACTCCGAGGCCCTCGTCAACACCGTGAACTGCGTCGGTGTCATGGGGCGGGGCATCGCTTTGCAGTTCAAACATACCTGGCCAGAGAACTTCAAGGCTTACGCGGCAGCGTGCAAGCGGGAGGAGGTTCAAATAGGGCAAATGTTCCTATTTGATACTCAACGGCTGACCCTGCCACGTTACATCATCAATTTCCCCACGAAGCGGCACTGGCGTGACAGGAGCCGGATGGAGGATATCGAGGCTGGTCTGGACGCACTAGCAACCGAGATTTGCGTACG
Source organism: uncultured Chloroflexota bacterium (assembly GCA_903915775.1). Taxonomy (GTDB): domain Bacteria; phylum Chloroflexota; class Chloroflexia; order Chloroflexales; family Chloroflexaceae; genus Viridilinea. Next base: position 8,528 of record CAIWUD010000233.1, read on the forward strand.
CGAGATTCGTTCCATCGCCATCCCACCGTTGGGGAGTGGGCTGGGCGGCCTGGACTGGAACGAGGTGCGACCACGGATCGAGGCAGCGCTGGGCAGTCTGGACAACGTCAGGATTCGCCTGTACGTGCCCAACAGTGCGCTACCCTCGGCAACGGTGTCACCTAGCCGTACGGTACCCACCATGACCGCAGGGCGTGCAGCGCTAGTAGAACTTATGAGGCGCTATCTTGGTGGCATGCTCGATCCAACGATCACGCTCCTAGAGGTACACAAGTTAATCTATTTCATGCAGGAGGCCGGTGAGCCCCTCAGACTGCACTATGTGCGGGCGCCGTACGGTCCCTACGCAGAGAATCTACGCCACGTCCTCAACGCCATCGAAGGTCACATGATCGTTGGGTACACCGGTGGCGGCGACGTACCGGGTACAGCGCTGACCCTCGTACCGGGTATTGTTGAAGCGGCGGCCACCTGCTTACGCTCCCATGCGGAGACATGGGCACGCTTTGAGCGGGTCGACAAGCTTGTGGAAGGCTTCGAGTCACCGTTTGGGTTGGAACTGCTCTCTACCGTACACTGGGTAATGACTCGAGAAGTGCCAGATGCCTTGCTCGCCGAGATTGTAGAGCATACCTATGGGTGGAACGAGCAGAAGCGGAAGTTCACGCCGCGCCAGATCGCCATTGCGGCGCAGCGACTGGCCGGACAGGGTTGGGCCACAATGAGGTCGGCTGAGTCATGAAACTCCACTTTGAACCCAACCTCGACTACCAACTCCAGGCCATCGAAGCGCTCTGCAACCTGTTTCGTGGGCAGGAGATCTGCCGCACAGAGTTCACCGTGACCAAGGGCAGCGTTGGCGGATCGTTCTTACCAGGCTTCGAGAGCGATCTCGGTATGGGCAACCGCCTCACCCTGTTGGACGACCAACTGCTAGATAATCTGCGCAGCGTACAACTGCACAACGGCCTGGCGCCATCCAGTAAGCTTACTTCTGGTGACTTCACGGTAGAGATGGAGACTGGCACGGGCAAGACCTACGTCTACCTGCGCACCATCTTCGAGCTGAACAAGCGCTACGGTTTCACGAAGTTCGTCATCGTCGTACCTTCGGTCGCGATCAAGGAGGGCGTCTACAAGTCGCTGCAGATCACCGAGGAGCACTTCAAGGGGCTCTATGCGGGCGTGCCCTTCGACTACTTCCTCTACGATTCGGCCAAGCTCGGGCAGGTGCGCAATTTTGCCACTAGCGCCAGCATCCAGATCATGGTAGTGACGGTGGGGGCGATCAACAAGAGGGATATCAACAACCTCTACAAGGAGAGTGAGAAGACTGGCGGCGAGCGGCCCATCGACCTGATCAAGGCCACTCGGCCCATCGTCATCGTCGACGAGCCGCAGAGTGTGGATGGCGGCCTCGAAGGGCGGGGCAAGGAAGCCCTCGACGCCATGAACCCGCTCTGCACACTGCGCTACTCGGCGACGCACGTAGACAAGCACCACATGGTCTACCGGCTGGATGCGGTGGATGCGTACGAAAAGCGGCTCGTAAAGCAGATCGAGGTCGCCTCGGCCACCATCGAAGATGCGCACAACAAGCCATATGTACGACTGGTCTCGGTGAGCAACAAGCGAGGCACGATCAGTGCACGGGTCGAACTCGACATGCAGAGCTCTGGTGGCGGGGTGCGGCGGCAGGAGGTCACGGTGCATGATGGCGACAACCTCGAGCAGACGACCAGACGCGCCCTCTACACCGACTACCGCATCGGCGAGATCCGCGTGGCCAGGGGTGATGAGTGGCTGGAGCTGCGCGTGCCCGGTGGCGAGCACTACTTGAGACTGGGGCAGGCCTGGGGCGATGTAGATGCGTTGGCCGTGCAGCGCGAGATGATCCGCCGCACCATTCGGGAGCACCTCGACAAAGAGAAGCGCCTGCATCCGCAGGGCATCAAGGTGCTATCGCTCTTCTTCATCGACGAGGTAGCGAAATACCGGTCGTACGACGCCGACGGCAACCCGGTACCGGGCGACTACGCACGCATCTTTGCGGAGGAGTACCGCCGTGCGGCGAACCTACCCGACTACCGCCCGCTATTTCAGGGAGTGGACCTCGCCCGTGCCGCCGAGGAGGTGCATAATGGCTACTTCTCGATCGACAAGAGAGGCAGCTGGACCGATACCGCCGAGAACAACCAGACCAACCGCGACAACGCTGAGCGCGCCTACAACCTGATTATGAAGGAGAAGGAGAAGCTGCTCAGCTTCGACACACCGCTCAAGTTCATCTTCTCCCACTCAGCGCTCAAGGAAGGCTGGGACAACCCGAACGTCTTCCAGATCTGCACGCTGCGCGACATCCAGACTGAGCGCGAGCGGCGCCAGACCATCGGCCGGGGGCTGCGCTTATGCGTCAACCAGCATGGCGAGCGCGTGCGCGGCTTCGAGGTGAACACGCTGACCGTGGTGGCCATGGAGAGCTACGAGCAGTTCGCCGAGCAGCTGCAGAAGGAGATCGAGCAGGAGACCGGCATCCGCTTTGGTATCGTGGAGGCGCACCAGTTCGCCGTTGTCACGGTGACCATGCCCGATGGCAGCACGGCACCACTCGGTGTAGAGCAGTCCAAGGCGCTGTGGGAGCAACTCCAGGTACATGGCTATCTCGACGCCAAGGGCACGGTACTAGATTCACTCAAGCAGGCGCTGAAGGATGGCACGCTGACCATACCTGAGCCCTTCGCCACGCAGCGCGACCAGATCAGCACCATCCTGAAGAAGCTAGCCGGGCGGCTGGAGATCAGGAACGCCGACGAGCGTCGCCAGGTGTGCACTCGGCAGGCGGTGCTGCACAGCCCCGAGTTTAGGGCGTTGTGGGATCGCATCAAGCACAAGACCACCTACCGGGTGCAGTTTGACAACGAGAAGCTGATCGAGCGATGCATCCAGGCAGTGCAGGAGGCGCCCGCGATCCCGAGGACGCGCCTGCAGTGGCGCAGGGCCGACATCACCATTGGCAAGGCGGGCGTGGAGGCCACCGAGCGGCAAGGGGCTGCAACGGTCGTGCTCGACGAAGCTGATATCGAACTACCCGATCTGCTAACCGACCTGCAAAACCGTACCCAGCTCACGCGCCGTAGCATCCAGCGCATCCTGATTGGCAGTCAGCGGCTCGATGACTTCAAGCGCAACCCCCAGGCCTTCATCGAACTGACCGCCGAGGCGATCAACCGCTGTAAGCGGCAGGAGGTGGTGGACGGTATCAAGTACCAGCGTCTGGGGGATGAGCACTACTACGCGCAGGAGCTGTTCGAGCAAGAGGAGTTGACCGGCTACCTCAAGAACATGCTCAATGCGGAGAAGTCCGTCTACGAGCAGCTGGTCTATGACTCGGACACTGAACGAACCTTTGGCGATCAGCTAGAGAAGAATAACGCCATCAAGGTGTACGTCAAGCTGCCGGGCTGGTTCACCATACCGACGCCGCTCGGCAGCTACAACCCGGATTGGGCGGTGTTGGTGGAGCATGACGGCACCGAGCGGCTCTATCTGGTCGTCGAGACCAAGAGCAGCCTATTCATGGATGACTTACGCAACAAGGAGCGTGCAAAGATCACCTGTGGCAGGGCGCACTTCGAGGCCCTGGGGATACATGAGGTACCAGCGCGGTACAGGGTTGCGCAGTCGGTGGACGATATCATCACGTGAGGGGCCGGGGGCCGCCACGGGGGGCTGGGGGGATGTAGGGGCTGGGGGCTGGGGGCAGCCACGGGGGGCTGGGGGCTGGGGGCTGGGGGCTGGGGGGATGTCGGG
>CAIWUD010000234.1 GCA_903915775.1 uncultured Chloroflexota bacterium
ATTCTTCCGCGGCTCCAGGGTGCCAACAAAGAGCAAGAAGCGCCCTGGTAAGCCGAGTTTCGTGCGCACCCGCTCCGTCTCAGTTGCAGGGAGTGGACGAAAACGGGTATCAACGCCTGGATAGAGTAGCCGCACGCGTGGCCCAGTTACACCGAGCAGCCGTGCTAGATCTGCAGCAGTGGCCTGTGAGTCGACCAACACCATGTTGGCACGGCGTAGTGCATAGGGCACGGCACGGGTCAGGTAACGGCGCAACCCCGCCTCTGCACACTCAGGATGGACCAGAAAGGTCAGATCATGGACGGTCAGCAGGGTACGGGCCGCTGTTGGTGGCAACACAAAATCGGGGGCGTGGAGGATATCAAATGCACCGGCCAGTAGCTCAGCACGCAAAGGCAGGCGCAGGCGCTGCCAGAGGATCGTCAACTGGCGAGGGGTCAGCCCGATGGGACGGGCACGGACTCTGGGCTGATCTGCACAGAGTGTGCGCAGATCACGCAGGTAGGGTGAAGTGGGCGACAGCCCCCGCGCAGCATAGAAGAGCGTATAGTACGACTCGTGGTCCAGCGCGGTCACGGCGCGGATCAACTCACGGGTATAGCGCCCAATCCCGGCACCCTGCCAGGCCGCTGCGGTGTAGTCAACACCAATATGCATCATTGTCTACTGTGGTAGGTTTCCATGTTGGCTACGCCGACTGTACCATCTGGTGCTACCAGGGTTGAGTTGGGTTTTTTGTGGAGGGCCCTGCCCTCCGCGCCTCCCGTACCAGGGTTGGGTTGGAGGGTTTTATGAAGGGCCCTGCCCTCCGCGCCTCCCGTACCGCGGTTGAGTTAGGGGTTTTTGTGGAGGGCCCTGCCCTCCGCGCCTCCCGCACCGTGGGAGTAGTGTACCATAAGGCCCGCGCCGCACCATATCTCGCCATGGAGCTGCAGTGCGGTACAATAAACGGAAAGCTGCCAAGTCGGCAACTTCGCACCCCAAACACCCCTTATGGACGACACCCAACGTGCCCTGCAATTACGACGTATGCAGCGTCTCGCGACCGGGCTGCTCATAGCGATGACCGCCCTGTTCCTCCTCAGTTCCTACTTCCGTGAGATGCTGCCCTGGCTCGGCTTTGTGCGTGCTTTTGCCGAAGCCGCTATGATCGGAGCGATCGCTGACTGGTTTGCGGTCACGGCGCTCTTCCGGCACCCCCTTGGCCTCCCCATCCCCCATACGGCGATTATACCGCAGCGCAAGGAGCGCATCGCCGAGAGCTTCGGGCGCTTTATTGAGCGGAACTTCCTCGATCCCGACAAGATTGTCCAGCGCCTACGCAAGCAGGATGTAGCGTTACGCATGGCACGTTGGCTCCGCCAGCCCGAGCGCACGGCTCAGGTGGCCGATCTAGCCGCTGAGAGTTTAGCTGGGCTGCTGCGGGTGGCGAACGATGAGGAGGTAGGTCTCCTCTTACAGCGCACCCTTAACGAACGCCTCGTGGCACTCCCGGCAACACCACTCATCGCCCGCCTGCTCGGTGCTCTGGTAGTTGAGCAGCGCCAACGCGAGGTATTGCTCCAGTTGGCACGTGTGGCAACCGAGTGGATGGAGGCAAATCAGGAGCTCATTCGCAAGCGGATTGCCGGGGAGCTACCCTCATGGGCGCCGCGCGTTGTCGACCAGAAGATCTACGAACGGCTCCTCGACGGTGCACGTAAACTCCTGATCGAGTTGAGCGAGGATCCTGACCACCCATTCTATGCCCAGTTTACTCAGACCCTCGATCGCTGGATTGTCAATCTGGAATATGACCCTGAGGTACGAGCGCGTGGCGAGGGGCTCAAGCAGGAGCTCCTGGCTCATCCGATGCTGCGTGAGGTCGTTGCTAGCCTCTGGCAGGATCTCAAGGTGAGCCTGCTGAGTCAGAGTAGTAGCCCCGGTTCACCGCTACGCCTGTCGATCGCACGCGGACTGGCCCACCTGGGGGATCTCCTTGAGCATGATCCTGAGTGGCGTCAACGCCTCGATGGCTGGATTGAGGAGATTGCTCGCTACCTGGTGCGGCGCTATGGGCGGGCCGTGGGCGACTTTGTGACCCAGACGGTGCGGGCATGGGAGACGGCCGAGATCACTCGCAAGATCGAACTGCAGTTCGGTCGTGATCTCCAGTTCATCCGGATCAATGGGACCATCGTCGGTGGGTTGGCCGGTCTGGTGATCTATACCCTGTCGCTCCTCCTCTAGGCATAGCTGTGCATATTTCTCCCTAGTGGGACCAAGGTTGGGTGTACATGTTCACGGTTGGGGTAAGGCAACGGCCGGGCAACCACGGGGGGTTGCCCGTACGGGGGGGCGCCACGATGGCAAAGCGCCCTCGCCCTAGGAGAAGAGTGAACAGGTACGGTTGGGTGAGATGTTTTTGTGGCGTGCTACGCCATCCCGTCAAAGTCATGGAGAGAAGGAGCAATCGATGCATCCCGAAGAGTTTCGCCGAGCGGGGCATGAGTTGATCGACTGGATTGTAGAGTACCGGCTGCACCTAGCCGATCGCCCAGTCTGGTCGAGCGTTACGCCTGGGGCCATTCGCGCTCAACTGCCCCTCGATCCACCGGAAGCACCCGAGCCATTTGCTGCCCTTATGGCTGATCTCGATCAGATCATCATGCCCGGGATCTCGCACTGGCAGCATCCGCGCTTCTTCGGCTACTTCCCCGCGAATGCCGCGCTCGCCTCGGTGTTGGGCGATCTGCTGAGTAGTGGACTGGGCCAACTCGGTCTGAACTGGCAGGCCAGCCCCGCCCTCACCGAGCTCGAAGAGCAGATGCTCGATTGGATGCGCCGCCTCCTCGGACTCTCGACGGAGTGGCGCGGTGTCATCCAGGATACGGCAAGCACGGCAACTCTGGTTGCTCTGATCTGTGCCCGTGAGCGCATGACGAGCTATAGTGCAACGCGCGCTGGTCTGCAAGGGGAAGAGCTACCTCTAACTATCTACTGCTCAGCACAGAGCCACAGTTCAGTCGAGAAGGCAGCACTCCTAGCCGGTTTCGGGCGGGTCAATCTGCGCCCGATCGCCACTGATGCAGAGCATGCCCTCCGTCCCGATCAGCTTGCCGAGGCGATCCGTGCCGATCTCGCTGCAGGGCGACGCCCCTGCGCCGTGGTGGCCACCACTGGGACCACGGCGACAACTGGGCTCGATCCGATCGAAGCCATTGTAGAGCTCTGCCGTGCCCATGGGCTCTGGCTGCACGTGGACGCAGCCATGGCTGGATCGGCCATGATCCTCCCCGAGTGTCGCTGGATGTGGCAGGGTATCGAGGGCGCCGATAGCCTGGTCCTCAACCCGCACAAGTGGCTCGGTGTCGCTTTTGACTGCTCACTCTTCTACGTGCGTGATCCCCAACACCTGATTCGTGTGATGTCGACCAATCCGAGCTACCTGCAGTCGAGTGCTGATGGGGTAGTGACGAACTTTCGCGATTGGGGCATTCCCTTAGGGCGGCGCATGCGTGCCCTGAAGCTCTGGTTCTTGCTGCGCCTGGAGGGTGCAGAGGCGCTGCGTACGCGTCTACGCCGTGATTTGGCAAGTGCACGCTGGCTGGCTGCAGAGGTAGACGCCACAGCGGGCTGGGTACGC
>CAIWUD010000235.1 GCA_903915775.1 uncultured Chloroflexota bacterium
ACCCCCCGTGGTTGCCCTACCGTTGGCTTACCCCAACTGTGAACAGTTACTATAGGTAAGGTTTTTTGTGGAGGGCAAAACCTCCACGCCTCCCGTGGTTAGGTGAGAGGTTTTTGTGGAGGGCGCAAAACCTCCACGCCTCCCGTGGTTGGGTGAGGGTTTTTGTGGAGGGCGCAAAACCTCCCGCACGCTACATGCTGGTAAGGTTCGCTCCTTCTCTGCTGTGAGGTTCTCGATATGAGTGTTGCCCCTGCGCCGAAACTGATCATCAAGCGCCAGGATGGCCAGTATCGTGAGCTCGATTGGGTATCCGAACTGCTCACGGTCGGTCGCGATGGTGCAAATGATATCGTCATCGATCACCCACTTGCCTCACGCCGCCATGCTCGCCTCGAACGTCTGGTCGATGGCTATCTCATCAGGGATCTTGAGAGTACTAACGGTACCTTTGTCAACCAGCAGCGGATCGATGCTCCCCACCACCTCCACAATCAGGATCAGATTATCATTGCTGATACCGTGATCGTGTTCCACGACCCAGAGGCGACAATCAAAGGTGTAGTTCCGCCGGAACTCCTGCGTGCGCTTCGCGCAGAGCTTCGGGTCGATACACGTACCAAGGAGGTGTTTGTTAAAGGTCGTCTGATCCAGCCTCCGCTGACGGTCAAAGAGTTTCAGTTACTCGAACTGCTCTATGTGCGTCAGGGCCAGGTGGTCAGTAAGGATGAGATCGCACGTCAGGTCTGGGATTATGAGGTTTTCGACTATAATGCCATTGATGCTTTGGTCTACCGCCTGCGCCAACGTATCGAAGATGATCCAACCCACCCTCGCTACCTGCTCACCCAACGTGGCTTTGGCTACAAACTGATCGCGTCGCCCGCAGAGCAGGGTAGTGCGTGAACACGGTTTCCCTCAGTGGATAGGACTATGACCATACGTACCCTTACTGCCCCTTCGCGTCTCCGGGGAACGATCCATGTCCCTGGTGATAAGTCGATCTCCCACCGCGCGATCATGTTTAATGCTATCGCTGCAGGGAGTGCCCGTATTACCAACTTCCTCCCTGGTGCCGATTGCCTCTCGACTATTACGTGTGTTCGTGCACTCGGTGTTGAGGTGCAGCGTGAGGCTACCGATGTGCTTATTACGAGTCCTGGCCTTCATGCACTGCGCGAGCCAGGCGACCTGCTCGATTGTGGGAACTCTGGTACTACCCTGCGCCTCCTCACCGGTCTGCTCGCCGGTCGTCCCGGTTTTGCCGTCCTGACCGGTGATGCCTCACTCCGTTCACGTCCTCAGCGGAGAATTGTGACCCCGCTGCGGGCCCTCGGTGCGCAGCTTGATGGCCGCGATGATGGCGATCGTGCCCCCCTCGCCGTCCGTGGAACGCGCATGCATGGCGGGAGTTACGCTCTGCCCGTTGCATCGGCCCAGGTGAAGTCGGCGCTGCTCCTCGCTGCCCTTGGCGGTGATGCCCCCCTCGTCCTGAGTGGTAAGATCGCTTCGCGTGACCATACGGAGCGTATGCTTCAGGCCATGGGGGTCGAGTTGACCGTCACGCCAGAGCAGATCACGCTCTACCCATTAACTCGTTTGCCCGCCCCGCTCTCGCTACGGGTCCCCGGTGATCCCTCCTCTGCTGCCTTCTGGTGGGTTGCGGCGGCCCTGCACCCCGATGCCGAACTGACTACGAGTGGGGTCTGTCTCAATCCGACCCGTACCGGGGCACTCGATGTCCTGCGGGCCATGGGTGCCGACCTGACCATCACCCATGAGCGTGTCGAGGGGAGTGAGTTGATCGGCGATGTCACCGTTCGCTCCTCATCCCTGTACGGTACAGAGATTGCCGGCGCGTTGATCCCGCGCCTGATCGATGAGATTCCGGTGTTGGCGGTCGCAGCTGCCTGTGCTCACGGTAGGACGATCATCCGTGATGCTCAAGAGTTGCGGGCAAAAGAGACGGACCGTATCGCCACGGTGGCCGCTGGTCTGGTAGATCTCGGTGCGACTGTAGAGCCGACGGGTGATGGACTCGTCATCGAAGGGCGTGGTGATCTTGCCTTCCGTGGGACTGCCCTCCAGAGCCACGGCGATCATCGTCTGGCGATGGCCTGGGCAGTGGCGAGCCTCGTCACCCGCGGCACCACCACGATCGGCGATCCTGATTGTGCCGATGTGAGCTACCCGAACTTTTGGCAGACGCTCGATACGATCACCCAGGTTTGATCGAGCTACCAGCAACGCTCACCCGGCCCTTGTACCGCCAGCGTGCCACGCATGGCGTAGCCGACAGGGAACCATGCTATGAAGATACTTGTCACTGGTGCTGCCGGTTATATCGGTTCGATCACTTCCGCGGAACTGCTTGCTGCTGGGCATCAGGTGGTAGCACTCGATAACCTCTACCAGGGCCATGCAGCTGCTGTGCCACCAGGCGCAACCTTTGTTCAGGCCGATCTGGCTGATCGTGCGGCATTGGCTAACCTCTTTGCCGACCACCAGGATATCGATGGAATCATGCACTTTGCCTCCTACACCCTCGTTGGCGAGAGCATGCAGCAGCCGCTGCGCTACATGCGCGACAACCTGGTGAACGCGGCGAACCTCCTCGAATATAGCGTGGCTGCAGGTGTACGGCGCTTCATCCTCTCCTCGACCGCTAACCTCTTTGATGACCCCGTGCGCATGCCCATCGATGAGCAGGAGCGTATCGTTCCCGGCTCACCCTACGGTGAGTCGAAGTTCTTCATTGAGCGGATGCTTCACTGGTTTGAACGGATCTACGGTCTGCGCTACGCCGCTCTGCGCTACTTCAACGCGTGTGGTGATACCCCGGAACGTGGTGAAGATCATACGCCAGAGACCCACCTGATCCCCGTGGTGCTGCAGGTCGCCCTTGGTCAGCGCCCCGCCGTTACCGTCTTTGGTGATGACTACCCCACGCCTGATGGGACCTGCGTACGTGACTTTGTCCACGTCCTCGATCTCGCTCAGGCGCACCTCTTGGCCATGGAAGCGCTGGAGCGGACGGGTTCACGCACCTACAACCTCGGGAATGGGAACGGCTTCTCAGTGTTGCAAGTGATTGAGACATGTCGACGTGTGACCGGCCACCCGATCCCCCACACCATCAGCCCACGCCGAGCCGGCGATCCCGCTACCCTCATCGCCTCATCAGAGCGTATTCGCCGCGAGCTCGGATGGCAGCCACGCTTCACTGACCTTGAGGCGATCGTTCGATCAGCTTGGGAGTGGCACCGGCAACATCCGCACGGCTATCAAGAGTAGGAGCGTGCATGGTCAAATATACGCGCTGGCTACGGAGCTACGTGGGTCATCAACGCATTATGCAGGTACGCGCCTGTGCATTCGTGCGTGATGAGTCGGGCAACATCCTTTTCTGCCGCCGTGCGGATGTGATGCTCTGGGATCTCCCTGGCGGCACGATTGGCCTTGAAGAGGTGCCGGCCCGTGGCATGGCACGTGAGGTGCAAGAGGAGACGGGCCTGCTCGTTGAGGCTGAGCATCTGATTGGTGTCTATGGTGGCCCCGATTACCATTGGACCTATCCGAACGGTGATCAGGCGCAGATCGTGACCATTTTTTTTGTGGCACGCATGCTCGGTGGCATACTACACCCATCGGGTCACGAAAATGTCAATGTAGCTTTCTTTCCCCCTGATCGGCTACCTCCTCTACTCAGCCGTACCCGCCGGATGCTGCAAGATGCCCTCGCTGGGCGGGTAGCGGCGATGTTCGAGCGTTGAGCGCTCATGGTCGTTGGCCCAGCGTCGCATCATGGCGGCAATCTCTTCTCCCAGCGCAACGATTGGAACCGCCTCATAGTTCGCGAGCAGCACGACCATCCGCTCGTGAGCGAAGTCAACCTGGATGAACGAGCGGTAGCCTGGGGTCGCGCCAGCGTGCCAGATCACCTGTTGATCGGCTAACTGGCTGACGTACCAGCCATACCCGTAGCTCGTACGCGGATCTGACGTGGGCACCGAGCGTTGGGTAAGGGTCGCACGGAGCTCAGGAGTGATCAGCCGATCATCCCCAAGGGCCCGCCCCCAGCGTGCCAGATCGGACGCGGTGGAGGTCATGTCACCCATTGCAAAGAGCGACGCCGGGTGGCAGAAGTTGGCCTGTACCCAAGCTACACGGTAGCCAATCGCATCAGTGGCAGCACCGTCGCTGCATATCCCACTGCTCGTTGCTGCCATGCCCAGTGGCCGGAGGATCGTCTGAGTCAGAAAGGTACGCTCCGCGAGCTCAACCGGGAGATCCGGGTAGGCCACGCGGCCAATGATGTAGCCGAGCAGTACATAGCCCGAGCTACTGTAGTGAAACTGCTCTCCCGGTGGTGCAAGGAGCGGTTGGGTCGCAATCAGCTGAATGAGCTCCTGCACACTGACCGCACGCTGCGACATCGTTACCCAGAATTGGGGTAAGGTGACATAATCAACGATGCCTGAGGTATGGGTCAGGAGCTGGTGGAGCGTAACCGCCTGCCATGGGGCTGGGCACGGATCAAGGTAGCGGCAGATCGAATCTTCCACGCGCAGGCGCCCCTCTGCTTGAAGGGAGAGGATCGCCAACGCCGTAAAGGCCTTACTCAGCGAGCCGATCTGGAAACGGGTAGTCGGCAGGTTCGGGTAGCCCCGTTCACGGTCGGCCCAACCGTAGCCCCGTTCAAGGATCGTCTGACCATCGAAGACAGCGAGCAGCACCCCACTGAACTGCTGTTGCGCCTCTAGTTGCGTGACATAATGATCGATCTCCGTTGCAAGACCATCCAGTTCTGGCGCAGCTACCGTTGCAGTGCTACTCACTGCCGCCCCAGGTCGATCCTCACCGACGCTGCTGCTCATGGGTGTACAGCCGCCCTGCACCAGCAGGGTGATCGCCAGCACGAGCCCACTCAGCCACGCTCTACGCATTACTACCCCAATCCTTTCCCGGGGATGGGTGGATGGGTGCGTTAAGCCCCGTTGACCTGATAGACCGATGGGCGGAGCCCTCGACAGCCTACCTATGCGGTACCATGCCGCTCTGTGGTGACGCTACTCCTCCTCCAGTTTGATGCGCTGATTCGCGATAGCGTTCGACTCCACGTAGCGTCCGGGCATCATCAGGCTACTCCATCCACCCGCATCGCGCAAGGCGAAAGGATCGCTACTCGCCCGAGCAGCACGGGTAGCCCAAGTATGGCGTAGATCGTGCGGGGCCAGATCCGCGATGCCAATCCGTTCACCGAGCAGGGCCACCCGCTCATGGATCGCCCGGATCGACATCCCCTTCCAGAGTTCACCATTCTTCCGCGAGCCACGCAGTAGTTGGCCCGAGGGAAGGGCATCGTGGCTAAGGTAGGCGCGAGCCGCCTCCAGAGCATCAGGGGGCAGTTCGTGAGTCTGGGTGGCGTGCACCTTTTCGCGGTAGAAGGTGAGGCGGCCGCGATCGGCATCGAGCTGCTCGACTTGTAACCCGGCCAGTTCGCCAACGCGCAGCCCGAGGTCGGCCAGCAGCGCAATGAGCAGGGCATCACGGCGGCCTTGGGGTGTATCGGGTTGCTGTTTGAGGGTGGCAACCTGAGTTGGGGAGAGCACCCGTGGACGGGCCTTCTTCGCTCCCACCCGGGTGGGGGTATTACTCCGTTGCCGCTGGGTATCAATAGCCCGCGCCTGCCGTCCACTATAGCCACGCACCGTCCGAATCAGGGCAAAGGCCTCATTCGGGATCACCCCCGCAGCGTTGGCCAGGGCGCAGTAGCGACGCACTGTAGCCAGACGCACATTGATCGACCCGATCGCATACCCCTCCTGGAGCTGCCAGCGGATGAACGCGGCAACCAGGCCATGGCTCACATTCGACCATGTCTGGGCGAAGAAGGGCAAGCGGGCACCGAGGGCGGGTGCGCTCGCCGCGGGAACCGCCTGCACCACCCCCAGGAAGTGGGCAAAGAGGGCGAGGTCAGCCTCCTGGCGGCGGAGGGTATCATCATCGACGCGACTCCGATAGTCGGCGAAGAGGGCATCAGCAGCCTGAGTATCGGCGGTGGCGGCGGCGCGGGGATCGATAGAGGTTGGTAGGATTATGTCAACTTTTTCTGGTTCCATGGGTATAACTTCCGATTAGCCCTAGTAATCGGTAGTTATTATACCCTACTTCCGGGCCTCTGCAACCCCCCCTGGAGTAGCGCATGGTACACTGCCGTTCGACGGGAGGCGTGGAGGACGTGACCCTCCACAACGACCTAACCCAACCCCCACCAGAAAGCGTACATTATGTATACACTTCACGTCTACCAGCACGGTAGCCTACGTCAACTCACCAACCTTGAGGCGATCAGTAGCTACATCCAGGAAGATGATCTGACCCTCTGGCTCGATCTCGAGGCACCGGATGAGACGGAAGTTGCCCTTCTCCACGAAGAGTTCGGCTTTCATCCCCTCGCGATCGAAGATGCGGTACGCCACCACGAGCGACCAAAGGTCGATGCCTACCCGGGATCCTACCTGATCATCGTTTATGCCGCGTCGTATCGTGGTGAGCGTACGGGACACGATGACAACAACGGTGCGTCAAAAACCGCCCTGCCCGATCCGCAGATCGATCTCCGCCAACTTGCGATCTTTGCCGGCAAGAACTTCATTGTCACGATCCATCAGCACCCGATTGTGGAGGTCAGCACCACCCTGGCACGCTGGACCACGCCAAACGTTCAGCTGAACCTCAGTGTGGCTGCCCTGCTCCACGCACTCCTCGATGCGATTGTAGATGACTACTTCACCCTCATGGACCAGATCGTCGATTGGGTAGAGGAGCTCGAAGATACGATCTTTAGTCGCTTCCGCGAGGGCGCAATCGCCGAGATCTTTGCGATCAAGAAGGATCTCCTCCTCCTACGACGTGTCGTCACCCCTGAACGCGACGTGCTCAACGTGCTGCTCCGCCAAGAGGTGCCCATTTTCCAGGGCAATAGTATCGTCTACCTCCAAGATGTCTACGACCACCTCGTGCGCGTCACCGATACGATCGACACCTACCGCGACCTGCTCTCGAGTGCGTTGGATAGCTACCTCTCGCTCCAGTCGAACCAACTCAACCAGCTGATCAAGACCCTCACCCTCTCCTCGATTATCCTGATGTCCTGCTCACTCATCGCAGGCATCTACGGCATGAATTTTCACTACATGCCCGAGCTTACCTGGCCGCTAGGCTACCTCTTCGCCCTTGGCATGATGCTGACGGTTGGCCTTGGGCTCGTCTTGGTCTTCCGCAGCCGTAAGTGGTGGTGAGTAGTTATCCTATTACGTACAAGTAGCAGTAGTTACAAAGACCAGTGAGACCATCGCTACAATCTCACTGGTTTTTATTTTGCATCCGGATGTTGCGTCAGATGCAACATCCGGATGCTATGATGGATGCGTATATCAGTACATACATACCAGCACATACCAGATCCATTATGAAGGAGTGGTTGCTTGACTCCAGACTCACGACAGATCAGCATCGCCACATGGGCTCTCATGAGTATCCTAGTGCTAGGCGTGTTAGCTGGACTCTACACCCCTGTTTTTGCCAAGCCTGTGCCAGCAACCGTATTGAGAAATGAATTGCGACTAGCCAACGAAGTAGTTGCCAACAGCCTACCCCAGGTGAGCGCCGGTAAGGAGCATACCTGCGTTATTAACAGTACCGGACGACTCACGTGTTGGGGGAGCAATAGTTATAAACAGGTAACTGCTCCTAGTGATCTGGGAACGGTTAACCAAGTCAGTGCCGGTGGTTTTCACACTTGCGCGGTGACAACAGAGAACGTTCTACGCTGCTGGGGAAGTAATAGTGATCGTTATGGCAGTATCTCCGATCAATCCACTGTTCCAAGTAATTTAGGAAATGTTAATGAGGTTGATGCAGGAGCTTATCATACCTGTGCAGTAACAACGGGGGAGATCTTGCGTTGTTGGGGGAGCAATCAAGATGCGAATAATAATCTCTCTGGCCAATCAACTGTTCCCAATGACTTGGGAACAGTAAGTCAGGTTGATGCGGGAGACTACCACACCTGTGCGATAACAACAGCGGGTGGACTACGCTGTTGGGGAAGTGCTGACTATGGTGCAGCAGATGTACCATCGGATCTGGGTGGCGTACGCCAGGTCAGTGCAGGAGAAAGTCGCACCTGTGCAGTAACAACAGCAAATACTCTACGCTGCTGGGGAAAGAACGAAGATGGTCAGGCGACTATTCCCAGCGACTTGGGATCGGTCAGTCGGGTCAGTGTGGGTGGTGAGCATATCTGTGCGATAACAACAGCGGATGTTTTACGCTGCTGGTGGGGAAATCGCTACGAGCAGGGGAGTGTCTCTGGCGATCTAGGCGCAGTCGGTCAGGTAAGTAGCGGTGGTGATCATACCTGTGCGGTAACAGTAGCGGGAGCTTTACGCTGCTGGGGAAAGAACGACGATGGTCAGGCGACTATTCCCAACGATCTGGGATCGGTCAGTCAGATCAGTACAGGGGGAAGTCTTACCTGTGTGCTAACAACAATGGGTATGCTGCGTTGTTGGGGAGACATCGAGTATGTTGCTAGTTCGGAGACAATGAGCCATGTAAGTACCGGAGGGAATCATGTCTGTGCAGTAACAGAGATGGGCATCCTACACTGTTGGGGTTGGGGGGGATATGGCCAATCGACGGTGCCCAATGACCTAGGTGCTGTCAGCCAAGTCAGTACAGGTAATGGCCATACTTGCGCCATCACGATGGTGGGCAACCTGCGCTGCTGGGGGAGGAACGATGACGGCGAGTCCACCGTCCCAAGCGACCTGAGCAGCATCAGCCAGATCAGTGCGGGTGGTAGGCACACCTGCGCGATCACCACGGCGGGCAGCCTGCGCTGCTGGGGCTATAACTTGAATGGCGAGACAGACGTCCCGAGCGACCTGGGCACGGTCAGCCAAGTGAGTGCGGGTGGTGGGCACACCTGTGCGCTCACCACGGCGGGCAGCCTGCGCTGCTGGGGCTGGAACTTCTATGGCCAGACGGTCGTGCCGAATAACCTGGGCAGCGTCAGCCAGGTCAGTACGGGTTGGGGTCACACCTGCGCTGTAACTGCCGCAGGTAATCTACAC
>CAIWUD010000236.1 GCA_903915775.1 uncultured Chloroflexota bacterium
GGCATGCAGATCCTAGCGAATGTACCAGCATTCTACTATGGTACTTCACCCAACAAGTTTTTTGATTATATCGCTGCGGGGCTACCAGTATTGAACAACTATCCAGGTTGGCTCGCTGATATGATCACCACCCATCAGTGTGGCTATGCGGTGCCACCGGATGATCCCGTAGCATTTGCCGACGCACTCATGCGCGCTGCGGCACACCCGGAAGAGCGCGTCGCTATGGGCAGAAATGCAAGACAGCTAGCAAACCAGGAGTTTGCTAGGACGAAGCTGGCGGAGCAGTTTGTGCGTTGGCTTGAAAGTGTACAAGCAGCATGTTGAAGCGTACCTTTGACTTCATCGTTGCGGCGCTCGCCTTGCTCATCCTCTCGCCTGTGATCCTGCTCATTGCTTGGCAAGTGCGCCGTAACATGGGTTCGCCGGTATTATTTTGCCAGACCCGACCAGGTCTGCACGGCTTACCATTTCGGATGTATAAGTTTCGCACCATGAGAGAAGCGCGGGATGCAGCGGGCAACCTACTCCCTGATAGTGAGCGCCTAACCGGTTTTGGCCGCTGGCTCCGTGCCACGAGCCTGGACGAACTACCCGAGCTCTGGAATGTGCTACGTGGCGACATGAGCCTGGTAGGTCCGCGTCCGCTACTGATGGAGTACCTACCGCGCTACTCGCCCGAGCAGTCCCGTCGTCACGAGGTGCGCCCTGGGATTACGGGGTGGGCACAGGTGAATGGGCGTAATGCCCTATCCTGGGAAGAAAAATTCGCCTTGGACATCTGGTATGTTGATAATCGATCATTTTGGCTGGATTTGAACATTTTAGTCTTGACGCTGAGGAAGGTCTTTGTACGAGAAGGTATCAGCGCCGGTGATCATGTGACCATGCCTATCTTCACCGGGTCAGAAGCCGCATCATCAAAGCCTATCTACGACTATAGGGAAGATGTTCATGGCTAGGCGTGTTGTTATCATCGGTGCTGGAGGACATGCACAAGTCATTGCTGATATCATGCTCCGGTCAGCTGATGCGGGTTCAGATATCGTACCCATAGGATATCTTGATGATAATGTGGATATTATAGGTCAGCATCGGTTAGACCTGCCAGTTCTAGGTTCCACAGATTACCTGCAATTTGTTCCTCATGATGCGGTTATTATTGGGATTGGTGATAATCGTATACGATATCGAATGTTTAACTCCCTGCAACGCTCGGGTGAATCGATTGTAACGGTATGCCATCCCTCAGCAGTGATTGCCCCTGATGTTTCAATTGGCTCTGGAACGGTCGTAGCTGCCCGTACAGTAATCAATCCCGGTTCAATTATTGGAGCGAACGTTATTATCAATACGGGATCAATTATTGATCATCACTGTTATATAGGTAACCATACACATATTGCGCCAGGCAGCGTACTTGGTGGTGGTGTGACTGTAGGTGAGCAGTCACTGGTAGGAATGGGCGCTATCCTACTGCCTCAGTGTACTGTTGGGAATGGCTGTACCATCGGCGCAGGGGCTTGCGTACACCGTGCCGTATCCGATGGTCTGACCGTTATCGGCGTACCGGCTAGACCACTACCGCGTCAAGCCTGATAAAAGCTACCTTTTGGAGTATTCCCTCCTGTGAATAGACCACGCCTCTACCTCTCCCCTCCCCATATGTCGGGACGGGAGCAGTACTACATTCAGGAAGCGTTTGCGACGAACTGGATTGCGCCACTTGGCCCGCACGTGAACGCCTTTGAGCAGGAGTTTGCTGCTACCGTTGCCACATCCCATGCTCTGACTCTCAACTCTGGCACAGCCGCGCTGCATCTCGCGCTCATCTTGGCCGGGGTAGGTTCGGGGGATGAAGTTCTCGTCTCCACGCTCACCTTTTCTGCAAGCGTTAATCCGATCGTCTATCTTGGCGCACGACCAGTCTTCATCGACAGTGAGCGTACCTCTTGGAACCTCGATCCGGCGCTTGTCGTTGAGACGATTGAGCGGAAGGTGGCTCAGGGTAGGCCGCCCAAAGCTGTGATCCCAGTCCATCTCTATGGTCAGAGCGTTGAC
This sequence comes from uncultured Chloroflexota bacterium, assembly GCA_903915775.1. Lineage (GTDB taxonomy): Bacteria > Chloroflexota > Chloroflexia > Chloroflexales > Chloroflexaceae > Viridilinea. The sequence goes on from CAIWUD010000236.1 coordinate 2,062, forward strand.
ATGGAGCCGATCCTGTCAGTTTGTGACCGGTACGCCATTCCAGTTATCGAGGATGCCGCTGAGGCCCTAGGCAGCAGTTACCGAGGAAAAGCCCCTGGTACTTTTGGCAAGGCGGGTATCTACTCTTTCAACGGTAATAAGATCATCACCACTTCTGGTGGGGGCATGCTCGTCTCCGATGATGCTGACTTCATTACCCATGCCCGTAAACTGGCCACCCAGGCACGGGATCCCGCACCTCACTACCAGCACTCCGAGATTGGCTATAACTACCGTCTCAGTAATGTGCTAGCCGGGATCGGGCGTGCCCAACTCGAGGTACTCGAGGAGCGTGTACAGGCACGACGGCGCAACTGCACCTATTACCAGCAAACTATTGGTGACCTACCCGGTATCACCTTCATGCCTGAAGCACCATGGGGACGGCACACGCGCTGGCTCACAGCCATTACTGTTGATCCTGTACGGTTTGGTGCCGATCGCGAGGCGATTCGTCTCGCTTTGGAAGCAGAGAATATCGAAGCGCGTCCGGTCTGGAAGCCAATGCACCTCCAACCAATTTTCGCACACTACGAGACGGTTGGTGGCGTAGTAGCCGAAGATCTGTTTGACCGTGGACTCTGTCTCCCGTCCGGATCAGCGATGGACAGTTCTGATCTCGAGCGCGTCGTACAAATTGTACGGAGTGTCCATCGTCCCTGAGCAGTGGTCGTATTCCCGGTAGATCCCCAAACACAGATGCTCAGCCAGCATATGGCCCAGGTCAGAGTTACTGACCTGGGCTTTTTGTTTGCATTACCGTATGTGTAACGCCCTTCATTGGCCAAACTACTTGGGCGCCGTACCGGTTCAGGCTTGGGCTCTCAGCCAACTGCCAGCTACAAGGCTTTCTTGAGCTGAGTGGCACTCTCGCAGGCGGGGGATGCCTGCGCTTCAGCTACTCGTGGCAAGCGAGGTCTACCACCCTCCCACAGTGTCACGTAGACACCCCCCGCACTAGGGTTCGACGACCGGCATATCTTCAGGGTCACTGTAAACGGTGACCCCCAGTTTGCGCGCAGCGTCCATAGCACGGGCATCGACCATGGGCGAGATGACGACGAGCCGATCGGCCTTACGCTGGTGGCGCTCTTCGTACCAGCGGGCTTTACGTTCGAAGATGTAGATCTCGGGCTTGCTCACAGAGGATTTGAGCTCCAGGATGATCAGCGTCCCGTTGCGGATAATGATGTCGAGCTCAATCTGCTCAGGACGCCCAAACACGCTGCCGGTGGTGTCAAAATCGCTTACGTTGACCACCTCGACGCCGAACGCATCGGTGAGAATGCCCGCCAGAGCATTGCGGAATGATCGCTCAGATGAGACGCCCCAACGCGCACCGAGGGCCCCGATGGTGCGATCGATACGCTTACTCATCGCCATGATCTCTTCATGCACCCGGTCAAACTCTTGGCGATTCGCCTCCCATTTGCGGTTCGACTCGGCCTGGGCTTCGTCCCACTTGCGGTTCTGCTCTTCCCACTTCTGTCGCGACTCGGCCTGGGCTTCGTCCCACTTGCGGTTCTGCTCTTCCCACTTCTGTCGCGACTCGGCCTGGGCTTCGTCCCACTTGCGGTTCTGCTCTTCCCA
>CAIWUD010000237.1 GCA_903915775.1 uncultured Chloroflexota bacterium
AGTCTGCCTCTTCACGGGTAACCGCAACTTCCGGGGACGTATGGGTAGCCCCGAGGCACAGATCTACCTCGCTTCACCCGAGGTCGCCGCTGCCACCGCCCTGACTGGCTACATCACCCATCCGCAAGAACTCCTCTAGTACCGCGCTCGGTGGATGCAGACCCTTTACAGGTCACGGATCAGGCTATCGCTCGATGTCTCGGCTGTCCTCTCCATGCAGCAACTCTATCGACCTGGAGGTCACCATGGCTCGTGTCTGGATGTTTGGCCAGGATATCAATACCGACCAGATCGTTCCTGGTCGCTACGCCCCCTACATGCTCAAGAATGAGGCCGATCTGCGCAAATATCCCTTTGTTGAACATCGTCCCGACTTTGCTGGGGGGGTGCGTCCCGGTGATCTGATCGTTGCTGGCAACAACTTTGGCTGTGGTAGTTCGCGCGAGTATGCCCCCCTCGCCCTGCGTATGGTCGGTGTTGGCGCGATCGTTGCACCACTCTTTGCGCGGATCTTCTTCCGCAACGCGCTCAATCTTGGTATCCCATGCTTCACCGCCGATCTGACGAGCGAACTGCGCGACGGCCAGGAGGTGGAACTGATTTTGGAAGAGGGTCGCTTAGTGACCGAAGATGGTCGTACGATCCAGTTGCCGCCCCCGCCCATGTTCCTGCGTGAGGTCTGGGCCGCTGGTGGTATTGTACCCTTCTATCGTACCCATGGGCGCTTCCCAGGGGAGGTTGCCTGATGCGCGTCTGTGTGATCCCCGGTGATGGGATTGGTGTTGAGGTGCTGGCCGTCGCGGTTCGTGTGCTCCAGATCCTCCGGCCAGGGGTCGAGTTGCTCTTCGCGGAGGCTGGTTGGGATACCTTTCAACGCCACGGGGTGGCACTCCCAGCCACAACGCTCGCTGCAGCCCGGGCCGCCGATGCGATCCTCTTCGGTGCTGTGGCTTCACCGAGCCACCCGGTGCCCGGCTACCGCAGCCCAATCGTACAACTGCGCCGTGACCTTGATCTCTACGCCAATATCCGCCCGACACAGCTTCGGCGTCAACCGCCTGATGGAGCTGCACAATACTCGTTTGTGGTCGTCCGCGAAAATACCGAGGGTCTCTACGCCGGTCGGGAGCGTGTCGAGGATGACGGTGCGACTGCCATTGCAGAGCGGGTCATTACCCGCCATGCGAGTGCGCGGATTAGCCGTGCCGCCTGTGATCTCGCACGTCAACGTGCCACTACCCTCGGTCGGCGGGGGCGCCTCACAATCGTCCATAAAGCGAATGTCCTCCGTGTGAGCGATGGGCTCTTCCGCGAGACAGCCCTGAGGGTCGCAGCTGAATACCCCGAACTGGAAGTTGAGGAGCTCTTGGTAGATGTTGCAGCGATGCGCGTAGCCGAAACACCTACCCGCTTCGATGTGATCGTGACGACCAATCTCTTTGGCGATATCCTCTCTGATATCGCATGCATCCACGGTGGGGGCCTCGGTATGGCCGCCTCGGCCAACCTTGGTGATGCGCATGGGCTCTTTGAGCCTGTTCACGGAGCTGCCCCCGATATTGTTGGACGCGGTATTGCGAATCCCATGGCCGCACTCGAGTCGGTGGCCATGCTGCTCGAGTGGCGCTCCTTCACGGGGGAAGCCGAACGGCTCCGGAGCGCCATGGCCGCCGTGCTGCTCGTAGGGCCACGAACCCCCGATATCGGGGGAGACGCCGGCACTGCTGCGGTCGCTGATGCCGTGATCGAGCGACTCTGATCTGCCTCAAAGGATCGTTTTGCATCTGAACGTGAGGAGTTACTACCACCATGAACGCTACATGCCCCGAGTGCGCCGCTACTATCACCATGCCTGCCGATACCCTGGCGAGTGAAATTATCGTCTGTCCTGACTGCGGTGCCGAGCTTGAAGTGATCAGCCTCGATCCACCAACCCTTGCCCTGGCCCCCGAAGTTGAAGAAGACTGGGGTGAGTAAGAGGGGATGGCCAGGGTTCGGGGGCTTGGCCCTGAACCTTAAATCCTAGATCCTAAATAATTGCTTCATACTGTTGGCACAGATGCCCCCCTCCCAACCTTCCCCCAGTGGGGGGAGGATTCCGGCCTCCCTCCCCCAACGGGGGAGGGGTGGGGTGGGGGCAAGATCTGCTAACGTACTGACGTAGTGCACCTAGACCCTATGAGGAGATTACGATATGCGCATCGGCGTTCTCTGTTCCCGCGTCCGCGCTGAAGAGAAGTTACTCTTCACCGAGCTCGAGCGGCGCGGGCTCGATTATACAAAAATCGATGACCGTGAAGAGATCTTCGATCTCCACCGCTACGACTACCCGTACGATATTGTGCTTGAACGCTGCATTCAGCATAGTCGCGCGCTCTACATGCTGAAGATTCTGAATGATGCCGGTATTCCTACCCTCAATAGCTACCACGTGGCCCTGACCTGTGGTGACAAGTTTCTTACTACCCAGGCCCTCATCCACGCCAACGTACCAACACCGCGCTGTCTCCTCGCCTTCACCCCCGAGAGTGCCATCGCAGCCATGGAGGAGCTTGGCTATCCGGTGGTGCTCAAGCCAGTGGTTGGCTCCTGGGGGCGCATGGTGAGTAAGATCAACGATCGCGATGCTGCAGAGGCTATCCTTGAACATCGTGATGTTCTGGGCAGCTACCAGCACTCGATCTTCTATATTCAGGAGTACATCAACAAGCCCGGACGCGACATCCGTACCTTTGTGGTCGGCGATGAGTGTATTGCAGCAATCTACCGTACCAGCGAACACTGGATTACCAATACTGCCCGTGGTGGAATTGCATCCAACTGTCCGATCAGCCCTGAACTAGCCGATCTGAGTGTGCGCGCAGCGCAGAGCGTTGGTGGTGGTATCGTCGCCATCGATCTGCTCGAGACTAATGATGGCCAGATCCTGGTCAATGAGGTCAACTACACGATGGAGTTCCGTAACTCGATTGATACCACCGGTGTCAATATTCCAGCACGGATCATCGACCATGTCGTGGCTGTTGGCAGCGGACGCGCATAACTGCTACCTGCGAGGAGGATGGTCCATGTCTCTGCGCGTATCTATTGTTGGTGCCAGTGGGTATGTGGGCGGTGAACTGCTCCGCCTCCTCCTCTGGCACCCCGGTGTCGAGTTGATCCAGGCTACCAGTGCGCGTTATGCCGGGAGCTATCTGCACCAGGTGCATCCCAACCTCCGTGGACGCATCCAGATGCAGTTTGTTCACCCCGATCGCCTAGCGCCCTGTGATCTCCTCTTTCTGGCTCTACCCCACGGGGAGGCATCGACCGCGATCGAGAGGTACGCAGCCCTGGCTGGAGCGATCATCGACTGTTCAGCTGACTTTCGTCTCCGCGATCCAGAAGTCTACACGCGCTGGTACGGCAGCGCTCACCCCAACCCTAGCTGGTTAGAGCGCTTTGTCTATGGCCTCCCCGAGGTGAGCCGTGAAGCGTTACGCGGTGCATCATTCGCTAGTGGGGTTGGTTGTAACGCCACCGCAACGAACCTTGCCCTCCTCCCACTCGTTCGGGCTGGGCTCGTTGACGTAACAAAACCTATAGTTGTCGAGGTAAAGGTTGGCTCATCGGAGGGGGGGGCTACGGTCACTGAGAGCAGCCACCACCCCGAGCGGGTAGGCGTGGTGCGCTCCTTTGCGCCTGTGGGCCATCGCCACACCGCGGAAGTTGAGCAGATCACCGGGCTGGGCAACGTGCACCTCTCGATCACCTCAGTCGAGTTAGTGCGTGGTGCCCTCGCGACGGCCCATGTCTTTGCCGCACGTCCAACCAGCGAGAAGGAGCTCTGGCAGGCTTACCGCAGCTTCGCCAGAGAGCAGCCCTTTGTGCGCATCGTCAAGGAGCGCCAAGGGATCTACCGCTTCCCCGAGCCAAAGATCCTTGCTGGCACAAACTTTGCCGACATCGGCTTTGCCCTTGACGAGGCTACGGGCCGGATCGTCTCGATCTGTGCCATCGACAACTTGATGAAGGGGGCAGCCGGCAGTGCGGTGCAGGCAATGAACCTGATGCACGGTTTTGATGAGACGCTTGGCCTCACCTTCCCCGGGTTGCATCCGGTCTAGTCTCCCTTAGCAGGCGTGGAGGGCACAGCCCTCCACAAAAAAACCAACCCAGCCCTGGTAGCGCCGAGCGGGAGGCGTGGAGGGCACAGCCCTCCACAAAAAAACCAACCCAGCCCTGGTAGCGCCGAGCGGGAGGCGTGGAGGGCACAGCCCTCCACAAAAAAACCAACCCAGC
>CAIWUD010000238.1 GCA_903915775.1 uncultured Chloroflexota bacterium
CTCGAACGGCCTTGCCTCGGGCAACCATCCCCTTGAGGCGATGAGCCACGGCCTGTGTGAACTGATCGAGCGCGATGCCGTCACTCTCTGGCACCTCAAAGGGGAGCAGGCCCGGCGCGAGACGCGCATTGATCCACGTAGTGTGAGTGATCCGTTGGCCCAGGCTCTCCTGGCTCAGATCGAGCGGGCTGAGCTCAATACCCTGATCTGGGAGGCGACATCTGATGTTGCTATCCCCACCTTTGTCTGCACGATCTTTGAGCGTAGCAGCACCGGTGATCTGCTGCTCTACAGTGGTAGCGGTGCTGGCTGCCATCCCGATAAACAGGTAGCTCTCACCCGTGCGCTCACCGAGGCCGCGCAGAGCCGTCTGACCCTGATTGCCGGTAGTCGCGACGACCTGGAGCGCCACATGTACCGCTCCGATCTCCAGAGTGAACAGATGGCTGCCTGGCTACACACAGAACTCCATCAGCCGGCGCACCGTTCGTTTGCGGAGATCGTCGATCGGAAGAGCACAACTCTGACCGAGGATCTCACATGGGAACTGGAGCAACTGGCTGCCGCTGGTTTTACCCAGGCTCTTGTCGTTGACCTGACCCGACCTGAGTTCAACATACCGGTGGTACGGCTCGTAGTACCGGGACTCGAAGGGTGCGATGAGGTTGCCGACTACATGCCGGGTGCACGCGCCCTGGCGGCGATGGAGGCGACCCCATGAAGCCGATCATCTTTGTGGGGCCGACGATCAGCGTGGAAGAGGCCCGTCCACTGCTCGATGCCGACTACAGGGGCCCCGTGGCCCTTGGCGATGTGTGGCGTGCCGTACGTGATGCTCCACCGGCCATTGGAATCATTGATGGCTACTTCCACTCGATACCTGCCGTCTGGCATAAAGAGCTCCTCTGGGCACTCGATCAGGGCATCACCCTCTTCGGTAGTAGCAGTATGGGCGCACTTCGCGCCGCCGAGCTCGACCGTTTTGGGATGATCGGCGTGGGAGCGATCTACCAGGCTTTTCGCCAGGGTGAGCTCGAAGATGATGATGAGGTAGCCCTCGTACACACCGACGCCACACGCAACTTCCGACCACTCTCGGAGGCAATGGTGAACATACGGGCTACCCTGGCCCAGGCGCTGGCGCGTGGCATCATTAGTGAGGGGACGCGACGACAGCTCGAGGCGATTGCAAAGGCCCACTTCTACCCTGAGCGGGTCTGGCCCCTGATCATCCGTCGTGGCAACCTGGCCGGGTTGCCCACCACCGAACTCATGGCTCTCGAAGGTTGGCTACCCCACCAGCGCATTGATCGTAAACGTGACGATGCTGTGGCGCTGCTCCAAGCGATCAGTGAACATCTTGCCCAGGCGCCAAACCTCCCGTCCGTCCCGTTCCAGTTCGAAGATACCCTCCTCTGGCAGGCGATGATCAGGCAAGAGCAGGCCCGCGACGATCGGCTCGTCCTTGAGGAGTTGAAGCTCGAACCGCTCCTCTTTGCCAAGCTAGGCGCGGCTCAACATGGTAGAATAGGTGAGCCGCACACAGCGCAGCTGTTGCTGCAGCAACTCTGGGTTCTCGGCGCCTACGAACGGCTCGCCGCAAGGGCATGGCGCAAACAGCGCCTCGACCTCCGAGCGCAGACGCCTGCAACACTTGGCCTCGATCCCGAGAGCCTCCTGCACTGGTTGTTTGCGCAGCGGCTTGGTGGTTGGCCCTCCGATCTTACCGATTTTCTGCGCGCACGGGATTGGAAGAGTGAGGAGCAGTTGCTCACGATCGCCCTGCGTGAGTATCTCTACGTACAGGCTACAGCAGCCTCCCACCCAACCTCCCCCGCTGGGGGGAGGGGCTTGCCCCGCGCAGCCTCCGGGGAGGCGCGGAGGGCGCAGCCCTCCGCAAAAAAACCGACCTAACCCTGGTAGCGCCAGACGGTCACGCTGGCGTAGCCGAAACTGAACCACGCCCGAATCTATGTTACACCAGAAGCAGAGAGTTTCCGCTATGCGTCTCATTCTCGTACGCCACGGTGAGACACCGTGGAATGTGACCCTCCAGTACCAGGGACAGGCCAATATACCACTGAACGAGCGGGGCCTGGAGCAGGCATCACGTGCGGCAGCACGCCTGACCCGCTACGGTGTAACGCGGCTCTACAGCAGTGATCTCGCTCGTGCCTGGCAGACCGCCGAGGTGATTGGTGCGACGCTCGGGCTCACGCCCGTGGCGCTGCCGGAACTGCGCGAAATCGACGTCGGTCAGTGGGAGGGACTGACCCCAGAAGAGCTCTATCGGCGCTTTCCCGACCATATGGCCGAGTACCGACGTGATCCAGCGCGTACCGTGCGCCTCGGCGGCGAGAGCTACGCCCAGCTACAGGCCCGTGCCCTCATCGCACTCCAACAGATCCAGGATCACCATCAGCATGGCGACATTGTGGCTGCCGTCTCGCACGGGGGCACTATCCGTGCCCTGCTCTGCCACGTGATCGGGCTCGACCTCGACCGCTTTGGGCGCATGTGGCTCGACAACGGTTCACTAACCGAGCTACGGCTCGGACGTAACGGTTGGCGTCTGATGCGTCTCAATGATAACGCCCATGTGGAGGAGATGATCGCTGAAGGCGGTGAGTAGCTCCTGTTTACCCTCGTAGTAAACCCTTTCGGCGAACCGACCGTTGGGGCAACCCCCTGTGGTTGCCCTGCCCGCTTCCCCGCCGTAAATCCTTTCGGCGAACCGACCGTTGGGGCAACCCCCCGTGGTTGCCCTGCCCGCACCGTAGCCTGCACAAGCCAGAGGCCCGTCTACCCAGGATAGGCCACATCGCCCCTCCATCCCATCCCCGGAGTCAGCTGTGAGCGTTGAACGCGATCCCCTTTCCGCAAACATCCGTGCCCTAGGTGATGCCCTTGGTCGCGTGTTGAGTGATCAGAGTGGTGCCGCCGCATTTACGCTTGAAGAGCGTGTGCGGCTCATGGCGAAAGAGCTGCGTAGGAGTGGCGACATAGCAGTAGCCGAGCGCCTCCAGGAGCTGATTGCCGGCCTGAGCGTGACGGAGCTCCATGGGCTCACGAAGGCCTTTACACTCTACTTTGGCTTGATCAATCTGGCTGAAGCGGTCGAGCGGCTGCGCGTCCTGCGCGAGCGTGATCAACGTAACCCCGCAGCACCACGTGCAGAGAGCTTTTCAGCTGCCGTAGCCGAGCTACGTGCGGCCGGGGTCTCCGCCGAGGCGCTCCAGAACTGGCTCAATGGAGCGGTGATCATGCCGGTGCTCACGGCCCATCCCACCGAGTCACGGCGCCGAACCACCCTGATCAAGCTCCGCCGAATCTTCGATGGGCTCCTCGACCTGAGCCTAGGTGAGCGGCTGCTGGTGCCTCAGGAGCGTCGTGAGGTGCTGCGTCAGATTGAGCGTGAAATCGTTGGCCTCTGGCAGAGCGACGATGTGCGCGTCCATAAACCTTCGGTGCTCGACGAGGTTGAGAATGGCCTCTTCTACTTCCAGACGACGCTCTACGATCTGCTACCCCAGCTTCAGCGTACCCTTGCCCTGGCCCTGAGCGACCACTACCCCGAACAGCAGTGGGTTTTACCACCCATCCTGCGCTTTGGGAGCTGGATGGGTGGAGATCGTGATGGGAACCCCTTTGTGACAGCCGAGGTGACGGTGGCTACCGCACGCCGCATGCGCGCCTCAATGCTCCAGCATCTCCTCGGCTGTATCGATCGGCTCTTCGGTGAACTGAGCCAGTCGCGCTACCAGACTGCGGTGAGCGTAGCCCTCGATGAGCGGATTGCCGCATACACCGCGCTCTTCCCCACCGCTGCCGAAGCGATCAGCCCACACCACGCCCGTGAACCCTACCGCCAACTGCTCTCACTGATGCGCATGCGCCTTGAGCAGAGCTTGAGCTATACCCTCAGCTATGAGCCGCGCTGGGGGGCCGACCCGATCCCCGTGCCGCCACCGCATGTCTACTACCGCAGTAGCGATCTCCTCGCCGACCTGCAACTTATGGATTGCAGCCTCCGTGCCCACGGTGGTCACCTGATTGCCGATGGCCTGCTCCGTGATGTCATCGCCAGCGTAGCCATCTTTCGTCTCCACACCGCGAGCCTCGATATTCGCCAACATAGTGGCCGCCACCTGTCGGCACTCACCGAGATTTTTCATACCGCTGGGATCGTTGCTGACTACGCTGCCCTCAGCGAAGCAGAGAAGGTCTCCCTCCTCGCCGCTGAGATTGCCAGCCCACGCCCCCTAACTCAGACACGCCTGGCCATCTACCGTAGCGAGACAGCCGAAACCATCCAGACGATGCGCATGGTTGCTGCGCTGCTCGAACAGCTCGATCCCGAGATTATCGACACCTATATCATCAGCACCACAGCTAGCGTGAGCGATATCCTCGCTGTGCTGCTCCTCTGCCGCGAAGTCGGCCTCTACCGCCCGGGTGAGTATAGTCAACTCAACGTGGTGCCCCTCTTCGAGACCGGAGAGGATCTGCTGCAGGCACCACAGCTCCTCGATGCGCTACTACAACTCCCCGTCTATCGCGATCATCTGCACCTGCGCGGGCAGGCTCAGGAGATCATGCTGGGCTACTCCGATAGTAACAAAGAGGGCGGCTTTGTGGCGGCAAACTGGGCGCTCTACCGGGCCCAACTGGAGCTCACCGCGGTGGCGGATCGCTATGGGGTGCGTCTCCGCCTCTTCCACGGACGGGGTGGCGCTGTTGGGCGGGGCGGTGGTCCGGCAGGCCAGGCCATCCTGGCTCAGCCACCAGGCACCCTGCGCGGACAGATCAAGATGACCGACCAGGGTGAGATGATCGCGGATCGTTATCTCGACCCACGTACCGCTGCCCGTCACCTCGAACAGGTTCTCAATGCCGTCCTGCGCGCCGGATTCAGCGAACTGCTCCAGCCACCCGATCCAGCTTGGCTCTCCGCCATGGAACCTATGGCGGCTGCCGGACGGCATGCCTACCGCGAGCTCGTCTACGACGACCCCGACTTCTTGAGCTACTTTCGTGCTGCAACACCCGTGGGCGAATTTGGACGCCTACGTATCGGTTCGCGCCCCGCCTCGCGTCGGCAGAGTAACCGGATCGAAGATCTCCGCGCCATCCCCTGGGTCTTCAGCTGGATGCAGAGCCGCCACACGCTCCCGGGCTGGTACGGCCTTGGTGCCGCCCTCAGTAGCTTTGTCGATGGCGACCCTGAGCGCCTGGAGCTCCTGCGGGCGATGTATGCCAACTGGCCCTTCTTCAAAACCCTGCTCGACAACGCTCAACTGATCATCGCAAAGGCCGATCTGGTGATTGCACAGCGCTACGCTGCCCTGGTGCCTGAGCAGGAGTTGGCGGAACGCATGTTTGCTACCATCACCGCCGAGTACCAGCGTACCGTGGCGATCATCCGTGAAGTAGCGATGATCACTGAGGTTCTCGACGCCCAGCCGGTGCTCCAACGCGCCATTCGTCGCCGTAACCCCTACGTCGACCCCCTGAGCTACATCCAGATTGAGGCCCTGCGTCGCCTGCGCGCTGCCCCTGCCGAAGCCGACCAGGAGGGTTTAGAGACCGCTGTGCTTATGTCAATCAACGGTATTGCCGTAGGGCTCAAAAATACTGGCTAGCGGTGTGGACCTCTCATCCGCGTACCCCCCGTTCGCGTAGCTGTGTATCGAGCCAGGCGGCATCACTAGGGTGGAGCTCAGGTAGCGGGGGAGGAGCTTGATAATCGACCTGCAGATCGTAGCGGGCGTTGCGGTAGACCTGGTGCAAGAGTTGGTTCAACGGTAGTGGCACATCTGGATCGGGACGACGCAAGGGTACGGGCACGATCGGTAGCGGCTTCTGCAACGCACAGGGCCAAATCCCTACGCGAGGCCACTCTTCGCGTCGGTGGAGGAAGATGAAGTAGGGAGCATCTGGTAGCGGATCAGGGGTGGCCAGGATCGGACGCTTCCCCCCGCGTAGTAGGTCGATCTCAAGCAGATGTGCACTGCTCTGAAATAGCTCCTGGCGCTTCTTTTCGTAGGCTTCGACTCCATCAACACCAGGGCGCTTGTTAGCAGGGGAGAGCAACTCAATAGCGGTAACCAGGGCTGCGTTGTGAACCGCCCGGATCTCGATGCGGGCATAGCGCGTAGCCACTTCCACCACCGCAGTCCCAATGAGTGGCGGAGCTTCGATAACGTTCGTGCTGCTGGAGACCGTCGATGCACTACGCTCATAGACACCGACATCTGGCACAACTGTCCGACGCGGTAGGACAATATCGATCTGCTCGATGGCGATATAAGGGGTGATCTGTGCGATGTAGCCGGGAGCAATCTGGGTTTGAAGGTGGTCACGGATCGCCGTAATCAGGCCGATGTGTAGGTCGGGCCAGAGGCTCGGACGCTCAAGGTAGGGATCCATACCCGGAAAGACCGGCTCCATCTCATACCTCCGCTTGCCAGTTGTATCCAGGGCTACGATTGGTTCAAAGTCAGCTTGACAGCTCGACGGTTTGAACTATGTCCATGATAGCATAGGTGCGAAGCCCTCTCTTTCTCAGGCACTGCTCCCGGGAGGTGTGGAGGGCTTTGTCCTCGACAAGAAAATCTCACCCAGTTTTGGCAGCACTGGACTGCAACATCGGTGCATCCGCCATTAAAGCACACCTAAAACTCAACTCCCGGCTGTGCCTTGAGACCCTGATCCCTGAAGGGGTGCTTCACTTCACGCATCTCAGTCACGAGGTCGGCGAGTTCAATCAGCGCCTGGGGGGCGTCGCGCCCAGTAATGATCAGATGGAGCATGGGCGGCTTATTGGCGGCTAGCCAAGCAACGACCTCCGCGGTATCGAGCCAGCCAAACTGCAGGACGTAGGTGAACTCATCGAGGAGAAAGATGTCGTACGCCCCCGACATGATCTGCTCTTGGGCGACAGCCCACCCATGGAGTGCCTTCGCCTGGGTCTCATCCAGATCCCTACTCGTCCAGGTGAACCCGTCGCCCATGGGGGTCAGTTTGACGCCCATACGATTCAGGGCGCGCAGTTC
>CAIWUD010000239.1 GCA_903915775.1 uncultured Chloroflexota bacterium
CAATCGCCAGGCGGCCAATCAGCTCAAGCCGGCACGGCGTCATGCCGCAGAGTTTGGCACCAACCCCTGCGTTACCGGCGACACCTGGATCGCAGTCGCTGACGGGCGGGGACGTGTGCGCATGGCCGATCTGGTTGCTGCCGGCAACGATGTGGATGTGTTCACGGTCAAAGACGGTGAACTGGTTATGCGCACGATGCGCAATCCGCGCAAAACGGGAACGCAGGTGCCTGTGTTCCGCGTGACCTTCGCCGATGGCACCCACATCCGGGCGACCGCAAACCATCGCTTCGTCACCCTCGATGGTCAGGAGCGGACCACTGCAGAGCTACGGGCGAATGATGCCTTGACGGCGATGACCGTCTTCTCGTATCAGAAGCGAGGGCTGCCTGAAGTCCGTAAAGTTGGCTATGACCAGCTCGGCAGCTACCGCATGGTCCAGTTTGGCAGCTACCGCAAATCTGAGCACCGCATGATCTACGCTCACCACGCCAACGAGTCAGTAGTGGCGGGATCGGTGAAAAGCTGTGATCTGCCGATCCAGTACCGTGATGGAACAACCTATGTAACCCGAGTCTGTGAGGTCTGCGGAGCCTCCTATGAGGTTCGGTTCAGCCGTCGTGAGCAGGCGACGTGTGGGGTCGCATGCGCTCAAAAACTCTACTATCGACTCCATGGCAGTGAAGAGCGGCGGCAGGCGCTCCGGATCGCCCACGGGGATGCCAGGATCGCGAAGCGTCAGCGGCAGGTGGCGGTCTACAACGATCTGGTATTTACCCTCGGACGCCACCCCTCCAAGCAGGAGTGGGTCTCTGCATGTAAGAACCAGGGTATCTCAGCAGAGATCACCCGAGTGAGTAGCCCATTCCGAAGTTGGCAGGCACTAGCTGACGAAGCCCAGGCCACCAACCACCGCGTTGTAGCGGTCGAGCCTGATGGCTACGATGATGTGTATACTGGCACCGTTGACGACACGCACACCTTCTTTTCAATCGGGTGCGAGCGGCTGGATCGTCAAGGACGTAGCGAAATGGCCTACGTCTTATCCTGGCAGTGCGGCGAAATCGTCCTACGCCCCTGGCAGTTCTGCAACCTCACTGCGGCTGTTGCACGCCACGATGATACGTTCGATACGCTGCGTGAGAAGGTCGAGGTGGCGACGATCATCGGTACCATCCAGTCAATGGCGACCCACTTCCCAGGCTTGCGCCCGCAGTGGCAGCGCAACTGTGAAGAGGAGCGCCTACTCGGCGTGGATATTACTGGTCAGATGGATAGCCCGATCGCCCAGGACGCCGGTGCGAAGGAGCGCTTGCGCCAGATTGCGATCGAGGTGAATCGCCAGACGAGCCGGGCCCTCGGCATCAATCAGGCTGCCTCGATCAGCTGCGTGAAGCCGAGTGGAAACACCTCACAGCTTGTGAACTGCGCCTCGGGGCTGCATACACGCTGGTCGCCCTACTACATCCGCAACGTGCGTGTAGCTACCCACTCGCCCATCTTCAAGGTGCTCCGTGATGCTGGCGCACCGATGTCGCCCGAGAATGGGCAGACCGCGGAGAATGCGACAACTTGGGTGATCCACTTCCCCGTACGCTCCCCTGAGGGTGCGGTGACGCGAAAAGATCGCTCGGCAATCGCTCAGTGTGAGTTCTGGCTCCAGAACAAGACCTACTGGACCGAGCACAACCCTTCCTGTACGATCGTCTACCGACCCGACGAGGTAATCGACCTGATGAAGTGGGTCTGGGAGCATCGTGATCTCATCGGTGGGCTCTCGTTCCTTCCCGCCTTTGACGCGAAGTACGAGAATATGCCCTACGTGGAGATTGGCCGCGAGGAGTACGAGCGTCTCGCCCCCCTCTTCCCGGCGATCGACTTCTCGAAGATCTACCGCTACGAGGAGCAGGATCTGACCAACGCGGCTCAGGAGCTCGCATGCAGCTCGGGGACGTGCGAGATCGACCTATAGGGAGGCGTTGCTCTACATCGTACGGGGGGCGCAGCGTGTATTCCGCCCCCCTCCCAACCTCCCCCCGCTTGGGGGGAGGGGCCTGTCTATAGCGGCCTCCGGGCGGCAGCGCGCCCTACTCAGCTCTCGATATCTTTGCGTAGCCGATCCAGCGTACCGCCCAGTTCGCTGAAGCGCTGCTGCAGATCGCTGAGTTGCCCACGTTGTGCACGCACGAAGCGGGTGAAGGGGGAGATGCGTTCGCGCACCTGGCCAATAGTACGCTCGATCTCCCGTTCAAATTGACTCTCAACCCCCTGCTGTAACTTGCCGCGTAGCTCATCGACCTTCGAGCGCAAGGTCTGTTTAGCCTGGCGCTTCTTCGCCGGTAGGAGGGCGAAGCCACCAATGGCAAGTGCGGTAGCCGCCAGCACCCCCGTCACATCGAGCCAGAGCGCCTGGGCCAGGGTAACGATGAGGGTACCTATACCAAGGGCACTGGCCTGAGTGATGGCGGTGGCTGCCAGAGAGCCGCGAACCCCCTCCGCAAGGGCCGACGACTCACGCGACTTATCGTAACTTGCTACGACGTCGCCAGCTGCGCGCCCCAATGAGTTGAGCAACTCGCGCCGGTTGTACTCGAAGTTGCCGCCGACCGTGCCGATTAGCCGCTCACTATGCTGGCTCGCACGGCGCTTCACATACTCGTCGGTACTCTGCTGGATGCGGAGATTCTTCTCGACGAGCCAATCAATCAGGGTCTGCACCTTCTGATCAATCTGCTGATCGAGGTTGCTTACCACTTGCTCTTCAAAGAGCGTACGAAAGCGTTCTCCGTTCATCAGTTCGCGCAGTCGGCCCAGACGAATATGTGCATCAAAGAAGCTATCACCCCGCGCGATGAGTTGCTGGAGGATCTGATCGATCTCGTTCAGGTAATATTTGGCATCGTTGCGCAAATCCTCTTTGAACATGCCGAGCTGCTGCTCCACATTCTCCATCGTGATCAGATCCTCACGGAGCGTCTCAAGACGTACCTCGGTGATCTGTTGATACTTCTGACTGAGCCGATGGGCCACACCGAGCGGTGAGAGCAGTTTCAGGCGAACACGGGTCTCCTCATCGAGGGTCTCGAGCACATAGTGCTCGATAGCGCCAAACTGGCTCGCCTCCCAGAGGCGTTCACGCTCCTCACCTTCGCTCTGGCGTGCGCGTACGGCCTGCCTGGCCGAAACGGGGAAGATCTCTGGGGTGACACCGAGGAGTTGTTGGGCATGCTCACGAATGAAGCCGAGAACCTGCTCACGCTCTCGATCATTGAGAATATCGATCTTGTTAAGAACGATCGTGATCTTCTTCCCCCACTCCTTGATCAGTTCGAGGAAGGTACGCTCACTCTCGGTAAAGGGGCGATCAGCCGAGGTGGTGAAGAGGACCAGATCAGCGCGGGGAATGAACTCGCGGGTGAGCTGCTCGTGGCGACGGATCACGGCGTTCGTGCCCGGGGTATCGACAATCGTGAGCTGGCGTAGCACGGGGGCGGGGAAGTTCGTCAGGCGTACACCACTCGACTGCAGCTCACTGCTCACCTCATCGCTATAGCTGAGGAGGGTAATAGCATCGGTGGTTGGTGTCACCCCCTCTGGGAGCAGCTGTTCGCCGAGCAGTGCATTCAGAAAGCTCGACTTCCCTGAATTGAACTCGCCTGCAACAACGATCAGGAAGAGCTCATCGAGGCGCTCGAGTGTCTCGCGGATAGTACGCTGATCGACGGGATCGACGTCGGCACCAAACTGCCCAAAGGTGACCAGGAGCCGTTCCAGCGTACCGCGTAGCTCGGCTAGCAGAGCGTCCTGACGCTCGGTGATCAATCGTTTCCGTCGGAGCAGGCCTTCGAGAATGCTCATGCTGTCTCACCCTGCGGGAGATGTGGAGGGTCTTGGTTCTCCACAACCTCCTCATAGATTAAATGCTCGGAGGAGCACGACCAGTGCTGCCAGCAGGAGCACCACTCCGAGTAGGGCTACAAGGGCCACAGGTACAACAGCAACCCAGGTAGCTGGCCCGAAGCGCCGGGGTGGCCCCACCTGCTCGATGCGCCGCCCACGCCAGTAGGTAACGCGACGAGAGCCACTCCCCAACCGTCCACCTCCGCTCCAGAGGAGCCACGCCTGCCAGAGGAGCCAGGAGCCCGTTCCACCCAGGGCGAGCGCCACCACAGGCCAGGGAAGGGTGCGTGCATTCACGAGGAGGGCGATGAGCGCGATGAGGATGAGCCAACGCCAATCAAACTGTCTACGATCCATAGCGTGTGGAGGGCTGAGCTTACTTCAGCCGCGTAGCGTACTGCTTGCGAAACTTGGCCACTTTCGGTGCCACAACCATCTGGCAGTAGGGTTGGCGGCCATTCTGGGCGAAGTAGTCCTGATGGTAGGGCTCTGCGGGGTAGAAGGTGGCTACCGGAGCCAACTCGGTAACGATTGGCCCGCGCCAGATCTGGCGCGCGTTCAGTTCACTGATCAGCGCTGCAGCTATCGTCTGCTGCTCAGCTGAGTGGTAGAAGATCGCCGAGCGGTATTGTGGACCAACATCGTTGCCCTGGCGGTTGAGGGTAGTCGGATCATGGATGGTGAAGAAGACCTCGAGCAGTTCACGAAAGCTGATCGCGGCTGGATCGAAGCGCAACTGTACCACTTCAGCATGGCCAGTATCGCCGTTGCAGACCTGGCGGTAGCTTGGGTTGACGATATGGCCACCCATATAGCCGGATACGACATCAGTCACGCCATCCAGTAGATCGAAGACTGCCTCAAGACACCAGAAGCAGCCACCTCCAAGGGTAGCGAGCTCAGCCTGTGGATTGGTCATGGGATGCTCCTTTCGGCTCGACCATCTTGTGGGAGGTATGGAGAGCGAAGCCCTCCATAAAAAAATTCAACCTAGCCCTGGTGTCGCCAGACCGCAACGTCAGCGTAGCCAAAAGGGAGCTCGTGCCATCCGGGGGATTAGCGCATAGCACCGCGGAGTGCGGTACGCATCACCTCGACTGGCGCCGGCTGGTGAGCCCAGTGCTGCAACGCGAGTGCTCCCTGATAGAGCAGCATGCCGAGCCCATCACGGACGGCAGCACCCTGGGCGGCGGACTCGCGCAGCAGCAGCGTTTGGCGGTAGACCATGTCGTAGACAAGATTCTGCGCATCCACCGGCGGATTAGGAAGCGGCGTCTCACCCTCACGCCAACCCACGGCGGTTGCATTCACAAGGAGTCCACCACCCATGAGGTAGGGGGCCAGATCGGCGGCGGTAAGCTCCAGGGCGATCATGGCTGGAGGTACTTCACCAGAGGCAGTCAGCCCCTGCTCATCGGTGATAGCGAGCAACAGATCGGCCAAGAGCTCCTCGGCGCGGGCCAGGGTACGATTGGCCACAACCAGGGTAGCCACTCCGGCGTGGGCCAGGGCGAAAGCGGCGGCGCGGGCCGCACCACTTGCCCCCAGGACAACGGCAGTACGCTTAGCGGGATGAAACCCCACTTCAGCCAGATCCATGATCAGCGCGGGAGCATCGGTATTCGCGCCCACAAGTTCGCCGTGGGCACCCTTATAGATCGTATTCACCGCACCGATCCGTGCAGCCTCGTCCTCAAGCCGATCGAGCAGCGGGATCACGGCCTGTTTATGCGGCAGGGTCACATTTGCCCCGAGGTAGTCAGCGCCGCGCAGCGCAGCCACCCGTTCGGGCAGTTCTGCACTGGTAGTATTGACTGCCTCATAGCGAGCCGGCAGGCCAAGCTCGGCCAGGGCAGCATTCTGCATGAGTGGCGAGCGACTATGGGCAACTGGTTCACCAATCAGGATAATTTTGCGCATCGTTCTGCTCACTGGCATGCCAGCCACTGTGCCTCATACTCTTGAAACTCAGCGTAGCTGGCACTGAACTGGTGGCTACCATCACGAGCGCATGCAGCGACAAAGAAGAGGTAGCCTGCAGCGTCATCAGGCTGTGCGGCCGCAGTCAGGGCGGCCAGACCGGGGGTTGCGATCGGTCCTGGTGGTAACCCAGCCTGCCGGCGTGTATTGTAGGCAATGAAAATGACTTGGCGCATCCGAACGACTGTGTGGTCTTCATCGTACGGTTCGGGTCCGGGGG
>CAIWUD010000240.1 GCA_903915775.1 uncultured Chloroflexota bacterium
GAAGTACGAAGAGTTCCATCCAGACCACACTGAGGTGTCACCATGATTGTCGATTGCCATTCCCATTTGATGTGGTATCCTGACCATGTTGGCGAACGTTATGCCCAGGAGGCTCTCGCCTCAAAGCTGATCAAGCTGAAATACTCGGGAGGCGAGGCCCATGCTGCTAAACTTGACCTGCACTCCTACGATTCTACACCCGACGTACACTGGGAGGTCTCGCAGGCTGCTGATAAGGTGGTGGTCTTTGGGCTGCACGCCCGCCCGGTAGGCGTGGTTGTACCAAACGAACTGATCGCTGAGTATGCCCGTCAGCACCCCGACAAGATCGAAGGCTGGGCCTCGGTCAATCCGGCCGAGCCTGACTGTATCGAGCAGTTGGAGTATTGCGTACGTGATCTGGGCCTCAAAGGGCTGAAACTCGGTCCGGTCTACCAGCACTTTGACCCCCAGGATCGGAAGCACTGGCCCTTCTTTAAGAAGGTGCAGGAGTTCGGCCTACCGATCATGTGGCATCAGGGTACGACCTTCCCGAGTCAGGCCAAGCTCAAGTGGGGCCTACCACTCCAACTTGAGGATCTGGCTATGGACTTCCCCGACCTCAAGATGATCATTGCCCATCTTGGCCATCCCTGGGAGCAGGATACGGTCGTGCTCATTCGCAAATGTCCGAATGTCTACACCGATATCTCGGCTGTCCACTATCGGCCTTGGCGCTACTGGCAGGCAATGATGACCGCCATGGAGTATGGGGTTGCCCACAAGATCTTGCTCGGATCGGACTTTCCATCAGGCACCATTACCAATGTGATCAATGGGCTGCGTAATGTGAATAAGCCAGTGGAGGGTACCGGTCTACCCCAGATTCCACGCGAAATTCAGGATCGTATTATCTATGAAAATTGGAAAGAGTTCTTTCCTCACTGGGTTTGATACTTCTATAGAAAGCATGAATTGTCCTGATGTTTATACCGCAACAGATTCCCTCACTACGCGACCAGGTCTACGATTACCTGCGTGATGCGATCTTGAGTGGTCGTCTGGAGCCGGGACGGCGAATTGTCGAGCGTGATATTGCAGCCCAGATGCAGATCAGTACGACGCCGGTCAAGGAGGCGCTGCGCCGCCTGGAGCAGGATGGGCTCGTCACCAACCGCCCACGCAGAGGGGTGCATGTCTCCGATCTGGCGCTGACGTCAGTCTCCGAGGTCGTTGAGATTCGGGCCATGCTGGAGGGCATGGCCGCACGCCTTGCTGCGACGAAGATGACGTCCGACCAACTCCAGCAGCTTGCGCAACAGGTTGAGCGGATGCAGGGCCTGACCGATACGCTCAGTGAGGAGGAGCTCTTTCTCGCCAACTCTGAGTTCCACGCAACCATTCGCCAGATCGGCGCAAACCAGATGATCGGCAAGTTCGTTGCAGAGATACGCCCCTTCGACCTTGGGGTGCGCCGCCAGGCGCTCCACTACCCTGAAGAGGTCAGGCGTGGTTTTGCCGAACATCAGCAGATCTTCCAGGCGATTGCCGATCGTGATGGTCAGCGTGCTGAACAGTTGATGCGTACGCATATTCTGCGCACGGTGCAGTTTGTGATTGAGCACGCGGAAGAGAGTCGGCACGGGTGAGGGGGGAGGTGGTCACGCTTCTACCTTCACGATCGGGGTAAGCCAGCGGTAGGGCAACCACGGGGGGGTGCCCTTACGAGGAGCCACGCGGGTGAGACACCCTTGTTCCAGTTACCTCTCTCCTCTCCTCGTC
>CAIWUD010000241.1 GCA_903915775.1 uncultured Chloroflexota bacterium
GTGAGAGCCTGAGCCGCATCCTCCGCCAGCCCCAAGCACTTCCCTGGGCACGGATCTGGCCCCTCTGGATGGCTACCGCAGCGTTGCCGATCGCCATGCTGGCCAACCCGCTCGGTACGGGAATCTTCGGCTATCTAGCGAACATGCTGCAGGACGCTCCAAGCCAGCAGCTCGTGGTTGAATGGCAGTCGCCAACCCCACGACACCTAGCTGGTGCTGCTTTCTACCTAAGTGTGCTGGCAATGCTCGTAGCTTTTGCATATGCCCGCCGCCGCCCCAGTCTGACCGATCTTATCCTGGTCTGTGGCCTGAGTTGGCAAGCGTTTCTCGGCGCGCGCTACGTCGTCTGGTTCGGCATGGCGGTGATGCCTATCGTCGCGCAGGCCATGGCCCCGCCCCTCGGCCAGGGCTCCAAGCAGCAGCGAATCGGCAACAGTAAGGCGAACCTGAGCATCACGCTCCTCCTGCTGCTCATGGTGGCTTCGCTGCAGCCCTGGTTCAAGCCACTGCTCCCACTACCCAGCGCCTATCAAGCACTCTTCACCCCACTGCCTGGCGCACCACAGCTCTTCAGTAACGAGACCCCTGTTGCTGCCGTTACACAACTGCACAAGGAGCCCTGCACTGGCCCCATTTTTAACGAGATGGGTTATGGCTCCTACATGGCGTGGGCGCTCTACCCACAGGCACGCCACTACATCGACCCACGGGTCGAGCTCTTCCCGCTCACCCTCTGGCAGGAGTATGTGGTGGTGAGTAGCGGCCATGGTGTAGAGGCCTTCCTTGAGCGTCACCAGGTGGCGTGCGTGCTCCTCGACCAGGTCGAGCAGGCTGGTCTGGCCCAAGCAATGCGCACGCTGCCTGGCTGGCAACTCAGCTTTGCCTCGTCGCGGAGCGAGCTCTGGCGCCGTGTCGGGCAGTGAACCCCCTGTAGGATAGACGCCTATGCGCCGATTGAGGCCCACGCTGGATCAGGTCTGGCTCGTCGCTGCGCTTGCGCTGGTGGCCTTCCGCTCGCTCCTCGTCCCCATCCCACCACACGACTTCTGGTGGCATCTCGCCACCGGGCGAATAATCGCCACGCAGGGGCAGATTCCCACCGTGGATAGCTTCTCCTATACCCGAACCGGTGAGCCCTTCTATAACCAGAGCTGGTTGGCGCAACTTCTCTTCTACACCCTCCACCAGATGGGTGGTATCCCGCTCCTGCTGCTGACGCAGGCACTGATGCTGACTGCCGCCTACGCGCTGCTCCTCCACCTAAGCGTGAGGCAGAGTGGTCGCCTGCGCCTGAGTGCCGGCTTGCTGCTGCTGGGCACCATCCCGGCATCATTTGACAACTGGATGGTACGCCCGCAAACCTATGCCATCCCCCTCTTTATCAGCTACCTGGCAATTCTTACACACTGGCGCCGTACAGGATCGCCACGCTGGATACTCTTCATCCTTCCCGTCCTGGGAACCGTCTGGGTCAACCTGCACGGCTCATTCGTACTTGGCGGGCTGCTGATACTCCTCACCTTTGTGGCCGAGTGTGTGCGGCGCGGTGTCAAGGGCATGGGCGAACAGGAGCAGCCGCCCCTCGGTCAGCTGTTCCTCGTTGGGCTACTCACCGGAGCGGGCTGGCTCATCAACCCCAGAGGTTGGCAGGTCCTCGGTTACGTCGGCAACCTACTCGGGAGTTCGCAAGTGACGCAACTGGTGACCGAGTGGGCGCCGCCCACCATTCGTGAGCCAAGTGGCGCGATCTTCTTCCTCTTCGTCATCGCCGCCATCGTCATCCTGAGCTACGCAGGTCGTCCCTCTGATCCGGTCGATATCTTCTTGGTGGTAGTTTTCCTCTGGATAGCACTAGGGGCAGGGCGCAACACGATCTGGTTTGTAGCTGTCGCAACACCGCTGCTCGCGCGTCAACTCGTGACCTGGCGACCGCGGGTAGGTCCAGTGTTCCAGGGGCTAGCACTGCTCAACGCAGCCATCATCGCTCTGATCATGATTCTCCTGATCGCCGCGCTCCCCTGGATCAAGCCACACCTCGGCTTACCACCCAACCTCGGCCCACTGATCGATCGCGAAACACCCGTTGCGGCGGTCGAGTTTCTGCGCAACGAAGTTCCGCGACCACAGCGTCTCTTCCACGCCATGAGCGTTGGCAGTTATCTGATCTGGGCCGCACCCGAGCAACTGGTCTGGGCCGATCCACGCATTGAGCTCTACCCAGGTACCCAGTGGCGCGACTACCAGCAACTCTCGGCAGGCCGTGAGGTCGAACGTCTCCTTGCTACGTACGCCATCGACGGGCTTTTACTCAGCAGACGAGAGCAGGGGGCACTCATAGGCTGGGCGGCGGCCCGACCCGAGCAGTGGGAGTTGCGCTACAGTGACGCCTCGACGAGCTACTTTCGAGCGATAGGTAGGGGCGATTAGGGAAGTGGTGTATCGCGGGTGTGCACCAGGGCGACCCACTCCCCCTCAGCGTAACGCGCCAACAGGCGTAAGCCCGCAGACTCAAAGGCGGCGTGAACCTCGGCTTCGCGGCTATCGATGATGCCGCTACTGATCAACGTACCACCGGGCAAGAGCGCCCTGGCCAGATCGTGGGCAAGAATGACCAGTACGCGTGCGATCAGGTTGGCCACAATCAGATCGAAGCGCGTGGGTGACGCCGAGAGATCATCCACCTGCCGTGCACCAGCCTGACCAAAGTCGCCACTGAGCCA
>CAIWUD010000242.1 GCA_903915775.1 uncultured Chloroflexota bacterium
GTGCGCGTGGCCAGCCTGGAGCCCGAGACGCTGCTGCGGCTCAGCGATGCCCTCTTCGACTTTGTGACGCAGGCCGACCTCGGTGCGTGGCTCGCCGCACTGCCTGACCCTCCTGCTACTGCCTGATCGGGAACTGCTTGGGACTGGGTTGCTCACACTGCTCCTGGAGCGAGAGCGCCTTCGCCCTCGTGGCGCCCCCCCGTACGGGCGCAATCCCCCGTGGTTGCTCTAAAGGGCGCGGAGGGGCGCAGAGAGCTTCAGGCAGCCCATCCTCCGCGCTCCTCTGCGTGCTCTGCGGTAAGCTAGCTACCTGTTCAATACCACGACCATCCCCCGCGTGGCGCCCTATCCCTGCCCCTGCTCCCCCTGCAGCACCCGCAGATCTGCCGCGCTGAGCCCGTACAGCCGCCCCACTCGCTCGTCAATCTCCGCTTCCCACGCGGCGACCTGCGGCCCTTGGCCACTGGCGTCTAGGCAGTGCTGCGCCAGGGTGGCGATCGCTTCGCGCTCGGTAACCGGGGCGGTCGGGATGGGGAGTTGGGAGACATACATGGGTTTTGCCTCATAAAATCCCCCTTGTTTTGTTGATGCTATTTGAGTGAGATAGAACCAACTCAGAGATGAGTTGAGGATCGCAACCACAAAATGAATGTGATCCGTTATGCAAATAGATGTTTTATCGTTACTCATAAAATTGTTCTGATCAGAACAAAAAGAGGTTTGTTTGATAATTGAGGGAATAACAATTTTTGGCTGCTCAAAGGCTTGCCAATAGGCAACATTATCCTGAATCTCATACCACTTATAGCTCCCAGGTTTTCGTCCGCCTGGTACACCGGGCATGAGTTGGTCTTTGTACTGTTCTAGATGGCGGAGGAGCGCAGGATAACGCTGTATCTCTACACCGCGCCGGGTAAATATAAGCCAGAGTCCAGCACTCTCCACTCGCCAGCGCTTGACATCGCGCCCACGCAAGAAGGGTTTGAGCAGCGCGGCGCTCGAAGGATGCTCAGCGATCAGGGTATCGCGGGTAGCCTGATCAACGACAAAGGCATCATTGAGGCCGGTGAGGATACCTCGATAGAATCTTCCCTGCACATAGTCGCCCAGAGTTTGGCCTGCCGCCCGCATCTGCTCCAACCAGCGTGCGGTCGTCGTTCCCGCCAAGTTCCAGCCGTTACTGCTCAGGTAGCGCTGTTCCAGCCCCAGTGGGCTCGTCTGCTGCCCATGCACCTGGTTCGCCTGATCAACCACATCTAAAAAATCGGCCAATGGTCGTCCGCTCTCCCAATTCAGCGCCAACAGGCGGTTGGTTGCTACTGCCTGGCGCTTACTGGCAATGACGATGCTGGGATAGGTCGTTGCCTGAAAGACTGGCGCATCGCCAAAGTCGATCAGGATGCGCATATCGGTCTGTTGCATCAACGCACGCAGCTTCTCACCATACCCAGCCCGGAACCACTTATTCGGCGTAATGAAGCAGAGCATACCGCCATCGCGCAGGCTTTGCAGGGCGCGGGCGTAGAAGTAGACGTAGAGGTCGGCGGTACCGACATAGACATTGGGGTAGATACTTTTGAGGGTCGGCTTGATCGCCTTGATCAGCTCCTGGCGCACGTAGGGTGGGTTGGCCACCACGATATCGAAGCCACCCTCGGCGAAGACCTCGGCAAACTCAACGGCCCAATCGAAGCCTTGGACCCCACCCTTCGGATGGGCCCAGGCGGCGATCTCCTGCTCTTTGGCGGCCACCTGGGCGCGCAGGGTCAGCTTTTCGCCGCTGTGGGCGCGCAGGTAGCGCTCCTTCAGATCGAACAGCTCAGCGATCTGCTGCTTACGGAAC
>CAIWUD010000243.1 GCA_903915775.1 uncultured Chloroflexota bacterium
AGCCGAAGGAGAAAGAGCACTTTCCCGGCCTCCGGGAGGCGTGGAGGGCACGGCCCTCCACAAAAAACGCAACCCAACCCTGGCAACGCCAGACCGCACCATCGGCGCAGCCGAAGGAGAAAGAGCACTTTCCCGGCCTCCGGGAGGCGTGGAGGGCACGGCCCTCCACAAAAAACGCAACCCAACCCTGGCAACGCCAGACCGCACCATCGGCGCAGCCGAAGGAGAAAGAGCAATGGTAGAATAAAAGCATAGTTCAAACTTCTACACACATCGATGCTGTCAAAAGAGAAACTATGATCTCCCAACTCCCGCTCTTTCCGCTACGCAGCGTCCTCTTTCCAGGGGTGAAGATCAATCTGCATATCTTCGAAGATCGCTACCGCCAGATGATCGGTCGCTGTATCAATGATCGGAGTCCTTTTGGTATAGTTCTGATCCAACAGGGGGATGAGGTCCTTGAGGGGCGTTCGCAGGCCGATCTTCCTCAGATCGCCCCGATCGGAACAGCGGCAATGATCAACTCTCACGTGCGCCTGGACGATGGACGCTTCCTCATCACGGCGATAGGTACCCGGCGTTTTCAGATCCAGACGCTAGAGCAACAGAGCCCCTACCTAATCGCGAGCGTCACCGAGTTGCCTGAAGCCCAAGCAGGTGAAGTTGCGCGTCCTATCAGCGAGTTGCGCACGGTCTACCAGCGCTACTGGCAGGCAGTTGCAGCCGCAACGGGGGCCACGCCCCAGGTTGAAGAACTCCCCGATGACCCGTACCACCTGACCTATCAGCTTGCCGATCGCCTTCAGGTGAGTCTGGAGCGTAAGCAGCGTTGGTTGGAGCACGATGTGTCGACACGGATCCGTGAGATCACCGGCGATCTACGGGCCGAACTGCTGCTCATGCCAAATGTCAAGCGCCGGGGTGGTGATGAGCTCTCGGGAATGAATAGCCTGAACTGAGGAGATATTGATGGCTGAGACGCGCAGATTGCATAACTTGATCGGGGGCAAATTTGTCCCCAGTACGACAGGGAGAACGTTCGAACGGCGCAATCCAGCCGACCAGCGCGATCTGGTCGGGATTTTTGCGGAGAGTGGCGCCGATGATGTCAATGCCGCAGTCGCTGCAGCAAAAGCGGCCTACCCAGCCTGGCGGAAGCTGCCCGCACCTCGTCGCGGCGAGATCCTACTACGGGCAGCCGAGCTCCTCCAGGCACGCAAAGAGCGTTACAGCCATGATCTCACCCGCGAGATGGGTAAGCCGCTCTTTGAAGCGGGTGGTGATATCGTCGAGGCGATTGGTATGGCCCAATACGCCGGTAGCGAAGGTCGGCGCATGCATGGTGTCACTACGCCCTCAGAGCTTCCCAACAAGTTCCAGATGAGCATGCGTCAGCCGATTGGGGTTGTCGGGATGATCACACCCTGGAACTTCCCCATGGCGATCGCCTCGTGGAAAATGCTTCCAGCGCTGGTTTGTGGCAATACCGTCGTGATCAAGCCGGGTGAGGATGCTTCGGTCAGTACCTACAATCTAGTTGAATGCCTGGTTGAAGCGGGGTTGCCGCCCGGAGTGGTCAACATTGTCACCGGCTACGGACCGACTGCTGGTCAGCCCCTCGTCGAGCATCCTGACGTTCCCGTGCTCTCCTTCACTGGCAGCACAGAGGTTGGACGGCTCGTCTACGAACTTGGTGCACGGCAGATCAAGCGGGTCAGTCTGGAGCTTGGCGGGAAGAATCCGCTCATTGTGATGGATGATGCCGACCTTGATCTGGTGGAGCAGGGGGTGGTCTGGGCGGCGTTTGGTACCACTGGGCAGCGTTGTACCGCCACCAGTCGGCTCATTGTGCAGCGTCGAGTTGCAGGGCCGCTCATCGAGCGACTCGTGGCGCGAGCACGAGCGCTACGGGTTGGCAATGGCCTCCATCCCGCGACCGAGATGGGGCCCCTAGTGAATGGCGACCAGCTGCGCCGGGTCTTGGAGTACATCGAAGTGGGCCGGAGTGAAGGGGCAATCCTCCGCTCTGGTGGGGCGCAACTCAAGGGTGGTGACTATGAGCATGGCTTCTTCGTCCAGCCAACCATCTTCACCGGGGTGCGCCCCGAGATGCGCATCGCACGTGAGGAGATCTTCGGTCCGGTGTTGAGCATCATCGAAGTGGAGAGTCTTGATGAGGCGATAGCCATCGCCAACGATGTCGCTTACGGCCTCTCGGCTGCCCTCTATACCCGTGATATCAATGCTGCCTACCGGGCGATGCATGAGCTCGAGGCGGGCATTGTCTACATCAATGCTCCGACGATCGGGGCCGAGATTCATCTGCCCTTTGGCGGTGTGAAGGCTACCGGCAATGGCCACCGGGAGGCAGGCCCCACCATGCTCGACCTCTTCAGCGAATGGAAGAGCGTCTACGTCGACTACAGCGGTAGTCTGCAGCGAGCACAGATCGACAATATTGATTGAGGACTGCTCTCTGGTAGAGCCAAGGTTGGGTTGGTTTTTTTGTGGAGGGCTTCGCCCTCCACACCTCCCGTATGCTCGTGTCCCGCGGGTTTGCCACTTGGCGCGACCAGGGTTGGGTAAGGTTGTGCC
>CAIWUD010000244.1 GCA_903915775.1 uncultured Chloroflexota bacterium
CCCGCAAAGGCTGGGTTAGGTTTTTTTGTGGAGGGCCGTGCCCTCCACGCCTCCCGCAACGGCGAGGTTAGGGGTTTTTGTGGAGGGCCGTGCCCTCCACACCTCCCGCAAAGGCGAGGTTAGGGGTTTTTGTGGAGGGCCGTGCCCTCCACACCTCCCGCAAAGGCGAGGTTAGGGTTTTTGTGGAGGGCCGTGCCCTCCACACCTCCCGTACGATCTACACGAAAGGGGATCTTTTTATGACTATTGAGGCCCAGAAGGTACCAACTCGCGCTGAGCAGCCGCCCGACTACACCTGGGATCTGAGCATCCTCTTCACCGACGTGGCATCCTGGGAGCAGGAGCTCGCCGCGGTTGAGCATGACGCACGCGCCCTCGCCGAGCTCCAGGGGAGCTTGAGCCAGAGCAGTTCCAGGCTCCTGGAGGTGCTGCAGCGACGTGATGCACTCGCTCATCGCCTCTATAAGCTCTACGCGTACGCGGGTCACTACAAGGACTCTGACTC
This sequence comes from uncultured Chloroflexota bacterium, assembly GCA_903915775.1. Classification (GTDB taxonomy): domain Bacteria; phylum Chloroflexota; class Chloroflexia; order Chloroflexales; family Chloroflexaceae; genus Viridilinea. The sequence continues at coordinate 506 of CAIWUD010000244.1, forward strand.
GACCAACCCGGTTGGTCAGGCGCTACAGGAGCGTGCCGGCTCAGTTGTGGCCCGCATCTCGGCCACGGTTGCCTACATCGACCCCGAGATCCTGGCGATTCCTGAGGCTACGCTCAATACCTGGGTCGCTGCTGAGGAGGGGCTACAGATCTACCGCTACGCCCTAGACAAACTCAACCGCCAGCGTGCCCATGTGCGTTCGGCCGAGGTGGAGAGTGTCATGGCTGAGTATAGCGATGTCACCAGAGCCGCCTACGAGACCTTTGAAATGCTGGTGAACTCCGACCTGGTGATGCCGAGTATCGTCGATGAGCATGGAGCCACCATGCAACTCTCGCACGCACGCTATGGGCGTCTGCTGGAGAGCAGCGATCGGCGGGTGCGCCACGACACGTTCAAGGCCTACTACAGCGCCTTCCGTCCGTTTCGGAATACGCTCGCCACCACTCTGGGCGCATCGGTACGGGCGAATGTACTTGAGGCGCGTATGCGTGGGTATAGCTCGGCCCTGGAGGCGGCACTCTATCCGAACGAGATCCCACTCTCGGTCTACCACAACCTGATCAGTACGGTTGAGGCAAATCTGCACCGGAACCATCGCTACATGGAGATTCGGCGGCGGCTGATGGGCCTTGATGAGCTACGGATCTACGATCTCTACACCCAGCCTGTGCCTACCGTAGCGCTAGAAGTGCCCTATCCCGAGGCGCGGACGATGATGTTGGAGTCGCTCACCCCGTTGGGTGAAGCGTACGGGAAGGCGCTCCACCAGAGCTTCAACAGCCGCTGGATCGATGTCTACGAGAATGTTGGCAAGCGCAGCGGCGCTTACAGTGGCGGTGCCTACCGTACGGCACCCTACATCCTGCTCAACTACCAGGATCGGCTCGACGACGCCTTCACCTTGGCCCACGAGTTGGGCCACTCAATGCACTCCTTCTTCACCTGGCAAAACCAGCCCTTTGTCTACGGCGACTACACGATCTTTGTTGCCGAGGTTGCATCGACGCTCAATGAGGCTCTGTTGACCGACTACCTGCTGAAGCAGCGTGACGATGAGGCCCTCCGGCGCATGCTGCTCGTCCAGCAGCTTGAGGATATTCGACGTACTATTCTGCGGCAGACCATGTTTGCCAGTTTCGAGTTGATGCTCCATCAGCGCGTTGAGGCCGGTGAGTCCCTGACCTCGGAAGCGCTCTGTGCGCACTACTACGATCTCGTTGCGAAGTACCACGGCCCTGCTGTTACCCTCGATGACGAGATTGCCTTTGAGTGGGCGCGCATTCCCCACTTCTACTACCGCTTCTACGTCTACCAGTATGCAACGGGGCTCTCGGCCGCACTGGCCCTGAGCCGGCAGATTATCGATCAGGGCCAACCGGCGATCGAGCGCTACTTGCGCTTCTTGAGCAGCGGCTCCTCACGCTCATCGATCGATCTGCTCCGCGATGCGGGAGTAGATATGACCAGTCCCGCACCGATCCAGGCGGCCATGGACACCTTCGATGCCCTCCTCAACCAGCTCGAGCAGCTCCAGTAGTTCGCCCTGGCGGGACTGAGGTTGGCTTAGGTTTTCCTTGTACGCCGTGCAGAGTAAGCCCCTCCCCCCAGCGGGGGGAGGTTGGGAGGGGGGGCAGGCTGCGCCCTCCGCTTACGGACACTGACGACCGGCGGCCCCGTGGGCAGCGGAGATTGGTTCGTTGCGCAGGGCGGCGTTGCTATCGGGTAGCGCACTGAGTAGGCCGAGATCGTGCATGAGCTTGGCCTGCTCACTCCAGGCTACGGGATCACTCAAGCCGAGGCATGTTGCCCCAGCACCGTAGCGGAGCAGTTTAATTGTCTCAGCCGCCTCAAAGGCGAGCTGATCACGGTCGAGCTCAGGATTATAGGCAAGGATCAGCTCGATAGCCGCAGCGGGATCGGCCACGGCATCCTCCCATCCGCGCAAGGTGGCCTCGACAAAAGCACGTACCGTGCGAGGGTTATCGCGGAGAAACTGCTCGGTCGTGAAGAGCACATCACCCATGAGCTTGACGCCATACTCCCGAGCCAGGATCAGGTCGACCTCCGCGCCAGCACGCCGTGCGCTGTGTGGCTGATCCGTTGCATAGACCGGCCAAACGTCGGCTCGGCGTTCGAGAAAGGGCGTGATCGAGTAGTCACCTGGGATCTCGGTGATGCGCGCACGATCGACACCGGTTGCTGCCAGAAGTGCGAGATACTCCGTCTCGACATTGTCGCCATAGAACATGGCAACCCGCCGTCCAGGAAAGTCCTGTGGACCAGTAATACCCGAGTCGGCATGCACCATAAACGCGACCGGACTCGCCTGAAACCATGTCGCCAGGGCCACCACCGCGATGCCCTGCTCACGAGCGAGAAGCACCGTATCAGCACCGGTACTACCGAAGTCATCGCTCCCTGCAGCGACTAGGGGCAGCGGGACGAGGTCAGGTCCCCCTGGGTTGAGGGTCACCTCAAGGCCGGCGTCAGCGTAGTAGCCCTTGCGTAGGGCAACGATATAGCCAGCAAACTGCCACTGCGGAATCCACTGGAGGCGCATGCTGACCGAGCGCAGCTCGGGTCCAGGTGTGGTGGACGATCCAGGCGTGCCTGGTGTAGCACAGGCAGCCACGAGGAGGGCGAGGAGGATGAGGAGTGTCGAGCGGTAGATCATGATGTCGATCCGGATTGAACTTGCTAAGCTTACGGGAGGCAACTACCCCTCCCTTGGGCGGTGCCAGAAGAGCATGCGCCGCTCAGCAACGCGCAAGAGCGCGTGGATGACCAGATTGAGGAGCGCGGCGAGGAGTACGGCGGCGAAGACGCGATCCATTCGTAGGCGGTAGGTGGCAACGCTGATGACAAAGCCTAACCCACGCCCACTTCCGGCAAGTTCGCTGACGATCACCCCGACGACGGCTAGGGTAGCGGCAATGCGTAGGCCAGCGAAGAGCAGCGGAAGTGAAGTGGGCCAGCGCAGGTAGCGTAGCACAGCCCATGGCCGTGCCCCCCAGACACGCATGAGCGCTAACTCCTCAGGAGCGACCCCACGTAGACCTTGCAGCACCCCCACGAGTACGGGAAAAAAGGCGAAGAGGGCAGCAAGGGCCACACGGGGGGCAAGACCATCACCGAGCCAGATGGTCAGGAGGGGCGCCAATGCGGCCACGGGGATGGCCTGCGAGAAGATGACCCACGGGTAGAGGGCCTCTTCCAGCGGGCGTACTATCACGAAAGCGATAGCGAGGATAACGCCACCAAAAGCACCAACCCCCAGACCGAGTGTAGCGGCGAGGGCGGTTGTAGCAAGATGCCCCATCAGGTCGGCACGAGCCACGAGGAGCGTGCGCAGAACCTGAGAGGGGAGCGGTAGGATGTAAGGGGGTACACCGACTGCGGGTAATCCCCACTCGGACACGCCCAGGATGCAGAGCAGCAGCAGCAGTGCGGTCGTAGAGCGGCGTAGGAAGGGCATAGGGTAGCGCTACGCACCCGACTTCTGGGTCGCACCACGGAGCAGCCGTGTCAGGCGCGGTAGTGACCAGTAGCCGACCAGTGCCAGAATGATCAGGAGACCGATCAGGGCGGCAAAGCCCTGCCCACGGGCCAGGTTGACGACGATAAACATGGTCAGGTTGGTGAAGTAGAGGGTTACGGGCAACCATGACCAGAAGCGTGACGGGTTGGCAATAGTCGGCACAGCGGCAGCTCGGGCTCGATAGGTGAGCAGAACCCAACTCAGGATCAGACTCGTAAAGAACCAGGCGACAAAGTTCGAGATCGGGATCCCATAGTAGGCACCTGCCGCCGGATCACTCCAGACCCAATACTGGTTAATGTTCACCGCAAAGGGCTCAATGGTCACGTCGAGCAGTAGTGCCAGCGATGCGCCCATCAGGATCCTGCTGGTAAGCATTCGCCGATCGCTATCTTGCGGTGTACCATCACGCCAGAGCACCATCTCACCAACTGCGACCGCTGCTGGTACAATCAGGAGCCAGGCGAAGGGAATAGCTAGGGGAACCACATCCAAGATCTTGGGTCGCAACACATCGGTATAGCTGTAGGCACCGAAGGGGAACCCGGTCGTTGCCCCCACATGCTCGATCAACCAGGAGAGGAAGAGGATCCAGACCGTGGCGAATGCCCCCCAACGCCCAAAGTTGACACTCAGCCAGAGCCCCATGAGGGTGCCTTGGAGGATCAGGAGTGCGCCACCCATCCAGGTGCCCCAGACCGGTACCTGATCGAGGGCCACCAACGTCAGCGAGAAAGGGTAGAGAAAGAGGTAAACTCCGAAGAGTGCAACGACCGTTAGGCGAAGTCCGGTGAAGAGAGGGCGCATAGTAGTATTGATCCTGATTCAGAGCATAGGCATGGCTCGATTTCGGCTGCGCCAGTGTGATCGTTTGGCGGAACCAGCGTTGGGTCAGGGTCTCTTGTGGAGGGCTGTGCCCACCACACCTCCCACAAGATTGTCACGCCGCTCTGAACTACGCTTAGGCATAGTTCAGAAAGGGTCGTCTGTGATAGGCTTTGCCCATCCCTTTACACAAAACTAGGCTCTAGGATCATTATAGATTTGGCCGTACACCATGTCAAAGTAAGAAGTTCCCTGATCGTTCTACTCCAATCGTTGGGTTGACGATGATGGTGTCGTACCACTGATCGAGCGGAGCGCATCGACAAAGGTTCTGACCGTATCGATGGGCAGGGGGAAGATAATGGTGCTATTCTTCTCTACCGCGATCTCCGTGAGGGTCTGCAGGTAGCGCAGCTGGAGTGTCACCGGCTCACGGGCAATAATCGCAGCCGCTTCGGCGAGGGCCCGGCTCGCCTGTAGTTCACCCTCGGCGTGAATGAGTTTTGCTCGCTTCTCACGCTCTGCTTCGGCCTGCTTAGCCATGGCACGCTGCATATTCTGTGGCAGTTCGACATCCTTCACTTCCACAATCGTCACCTTAATGCCCCAGGGCTCGGTCTGCTCGTCAATGATCTGCTGGAGCTTCTGGTTGATCTTCTCGCGCTGGGCTAGCAGGTCATCCAACTCTACCTGGCCAACCACCGAGCGCAGCGTTGTCTGGGCGATCTGCATGGTAGCGCGGATGTAGTCGACCACCTTGGTCACCGCCCAGTTGGGGTTGATTACCTGGAAGTAGAGCACCGCGTTGACCTTGATGGTGACGTTATCGAGCGTGATCACCTCCTGTACGGGGACATCCATGGTGATGACGCGGGTATCGACGCGCACCATACGTTCGAAGACGGGGATGACCAGGAAGAGTCCCGGACCGCGGGCACCAACCAGTCGACCTAGGCGAAAGATGACCCCACGCTCATACTCAGGCACGATCTTAATGGCCGAAATCATCAGCATGAAGGCCAGGAAGGCCAGCATCATGACACAGGCGAGGAGAACAACCGAATTACCCATAGAGAGACTCCTTCGTAACTATCAGCGTTGCGTCCCAGTCGTCAGCCGCTGCACCGTTAAGCGCAGTTCGTAGACACCAGTAACCCGCACATACTCACCAGGTTCTACGTCACCATCTTCGCTGACCGCGCGCCAGAGTGCGCCATCCACAAAGACCATCCCTTCCGGTTCGAGCCGTCGGCGTACCTCGGCCAGCCGCCCAATGAGCCCCTCCTGCCCTGTTTTGACCGGTGTTTTACGCATACGTAGGGCCAGAAAGACGCCTGCTGCTGCAAAGGCGGTCACCAGCATCGCGACGAGGATGACAGCCCAGATAGCGATGGCTACTCCGGGCGCCTGTAGCTGATCAAACATCGTCATAGCACTCACTACGAGCAACACTAGGCCGAGCAGGGTGGCTAGGCCGTGTGAGGGGAAGAAGAGGTCGACGGCCATCAGGCCGAAAGCGAGCAAGACGCCGATGACAGCTAACCAGCGTACCGGTAGAGCAGTCAAGCCCGTCACTGCCGCAATGAGGAAGATCAGACCAAGACCAGCCAACGCACCCACGGTTGGGCTGAGCAACTCGGCATAGATGGCCATACCAGCCATGACTAAGAGCATGAATGCCACGGTGGGGTTTGCCAACGTGAGTAGGAGCCACTCCCATAGGGTGGGCTCCAGGAGTTGTGGCTCCTGTCCGAGGGTGGTGAGCGTGCGCGGTGTACCGTCAGCGAGGGTCACGACACGCCCTTCCAGCAGGGTGAGGAGATCCTCGAGATCACGCGCCACCATCTCAACAGCGGGCGGACTGAGGGCAATGGCCTGTTCATTGTTGAGGAGCGCACCTTGGCGCACCGCCGTCTCGATCCAGGCCTCACTACGACCATGGGCACGGCTACGCTCGCTCAACAGGGTGATCACCTCGCTGCGCAGCAGTTCGAGGGTCTCATCGGTGAGACCAGAGGTGGGTTCGACCAGTGGGGTCGTGATGCCAAAGCTGGTCTGTGGAGCCATTGCTGCAAGGTGGGCTGCCGTCGTGAGCCAAAGGCCAGCCGCACCACTACGGGTGCCTGAAGGGGCGATGTAGACGACTATTGGCAGCCGAGCCTGGACAAGCTCATCAGCCAGACGGCGTATATCGCTCACCACCCCGCCGGAGACCCCAAGGTGTATGATCAGCACCTCGGCGCTACTCGCTTCAGCGTCACGGATGGCACGCTGCACCAGACCCGCACTGTAGCGGCTCAGCACCCCCTCCAACTCCACGACGAGAATGGGGCCACGTGGCTGTGCCTGCACCGCCATGAGGCTGAACGATCCGAGCAGCAGCAGGAGTGGCAGTAGACGCCAGAAAAGCTGTCCTCTCATTGGCCTCCCGTAGCTATGGTTCACGATCGATTGACAATCTTTCGGGAGGTGTGGATGGCAAACTCCTCCACCAAAGCCTCCAATCTAGCTGTTGAGGCATGCCGGAGGTATCATACCAGATCACCCGAGGATACGGTGTAGCGAAGCGTACCTGTTCAGGTTTGGGGTAAGCCAACGGGGCAACCGCGGGGGGTTGCCCTCACATTCGGTGCACCGAAATGGTTCAGTGCTGGGTGCGCCCGCAGGAATGAGCTACTCAGTCTGTCCATCAGAACCCCGTGCAACAACGGAGCGGATGTGCCGTACTAGGGCCGCACGGGGTAGCAGGAGGTGACGTCCGCAACGCTCGCAGCGGATGCCGATGTCGGCACCTAGGCGCACGACACGCCACGTGTCACCGCCACACGGGTGTGGTTTCCTGGTCTGGATCAGATCATTCAGGAAGAGCTCAACGGAGGGGAGAGGCATAGACTACCTGCTACTGCTCGCTTTGGCCGCCTCCCAGAGGGTGATCAACTCGGTGAGATCCATGCTCGCGAGGGTCCGCTCCTGAGCCGCTGCAGCCGCTTCAACTACACGAAAGCGGCGGCGGAACTTAGTATTGGCATCATGCAGGGCCAATTCAGCATCGATCTGGAGCCAATCGGCGAGGCGCGTTGCCACAAAAAGGAGGTCGCCCAACTCCTCGGCGCTATGGGTTGTGTCGCCGGCAGCTACCGCTGCGGCAAGCTCATCCAACTCCTCGTGAAGCTTCGCCCAGACCTGATCCAACTCCGTCCAGTTGAAACCGGCACGGGCAGCCTTCTTGCCGAGGGCCTGGGCCGCAGCCAGGGCTGGGAGCGCCACCGGCACCCCGTCAAGGAGCGAGGCTCGGGTACGACCCTTGGCTGCCAGTTCCGCAGCCTTGATCTGCTCCCAGTTGCGTAGTACGGTCCCTTCGCCATCAACATGCAGGTTGGCAAAGACGTGAGGATGGCGGCGTATGAGCTTGGCACCTGCCTGGGCAAAGACATCTTCGATCGCAAAGGCACCCCGCTGGCGTGCCATCTCACTATGGGCAAAGATCGAGATCAATAGGTCACCGAGCTCTTCACTCATCCCCATGCTATCGGTCTCGGCGATCGCCTCAAAGAGCTCATAGGTCTCTTCCAGCAGGGCACCACGCAGCGAGTGGTGGGTCTGGCGGACATCCCATGGGCATCCATCGGGCCCAAGCAGGCGCGCCATGATCCAGCGTAGGCTCTCGGCGCTACGCAGCTCGCTGCTGATCGGCAGTGGCCCTAGGGCGAGGAGCCAGTAGTCTGGCGTTGAGAGGTCGCTGGTGGGCAGATCGGCCAGGCGGCAGCCGGAGCGTGCAACCAGCCCCCCCGTTTGGTCGAGTATCGCCAGTGCTACCATCGCTTCAGCGGGGTAACGGGTTGAGAGCAGGGCGTGCAGTGCCTCTGGGGCAATGCTGTTCAACCTGTCTCCCCAGATGATCACCGGAGCGGTCGGGTTGAGCGGAAAGGGCAGCAGGGGCGGGGTATAGCTTCCGCCACCCTGCGTCTCAATCCAGGGCCGTACGGTTGATGAAGATGCGGGGAGACCGGGGGGACGAGCGGCCGCTAGCAGTGCTGCGCCCTCCCAGAACTGCAGCCCGGTACCTGGATCGAGGCCAAAGAGCTCAGTTGCGCGATCAAGGAGCTGGCCCGCACTGAAAGGTACGCAGCTCCCACTCATGGTGCATCCTCAGGGAAGGGGAGCGGTACACTATTCGGGTCGAAGTTCTGCGCGAGCTGCAGGACACCACTCCGTTCAGCTTCGAGGCGCAACTCCTCGTACCAGGGGGTAAAGCTCTGTTCAAAGTATTGCTGCGCATTCACGCTCTCACGCAGCTGCGCAAAGCTACTGAACGGGCGATTCTCGTCGCGCTCAAGCACCTCCAGCACATGCACGCCAATCTCGGTGATCACTGCTACTGGGCTATTGAGAGGGGCAGTTGCGGCAACCTGATCATACTCAGGGAGGTAATCACCAAGAGGTTGCCATCCAAGCTCGCCACCTGCAGCAATGGAGGGTGTATCGAGCGAGCGTTGACGAGCCAAGGTGGCAAAGTCGGCACCGGCGGCCAACTCGGCGAGAAGCTGATCGGCAGTGGCCTGATCCGCAACGAGGATATGGCGTGTTCGTGCCATTGGCGCACGTGTTTGGCGTGCGATCACCTCAAAGCTGAGCTGGTTCTGGGTGGCTTGGAGGCGTGCAGCACTGCTGATCAGCAGACGGCTCTCCGGATCGATCGCGCTACTGGCGAAGATCTGCGCATCGATCAGCGCTGGATCAACCCCGATCCCATGCTGACGGGCGTAGCGAGCGAGTAGGGCATCCTGGATCATCTGCTCGAAGATCTGGTTGCGAATATTCGCATCGTTGGCCAGTTGCTCGATCTGGGCCGTCGTCTGTCCCTGGGCAATGAGGGAAACTATTGCTTCACCGAGATCGCGCTCGAGGCGCTGGGCAAAGTCGGCAGCGGTGTAGCGCTCAGATTCCAGGCTGAACACGATCGGCGCGGTCGACGAGGCGATCAGGGCCTGGCCATTCTGGGTACTCTGGCAACTGATGAGGAGCAGCAGGGCAAGGAGGGGCAAGGTACGATGCACAGAGAGCTCCTTTGGCAAGGCATGAAAAGAATCCCACCTTCGGGAAGCGCGGAGAGCGCAGCCCTCCACACAAGATTCTCACTCAACCCTGGTAAGGCCAGACAGCACCATCAGCGCAGCCAAAACGCAATGACCCTAACGGCTCAATCATCAACCAGATCTTCCCCAAGGGAGAGAATGGCCATAAAGGCCTCCTGGGGGATTTCGACGCTCCCGACCATCTTCATGCGCCGCTTCCCCTCCTTCTGCTTCTCTAGCAGCTTGCGCTTGCGGGTAATATCGCCACCGTAGCACTTTGCGAGCACATCCTTCCGCATGGCACGCACCGTCTCACGGGCGATCACCTTGCTCCCGATAGCGGCCTGGATGGGCACCTCAAACATTTGGCGCGGGATAAGTTTGCGCAGACGCTCTACCAGATCGCGGCCACGCTGGTAGGCAAAGTCGCGGTGACTGATCAGCGATAACGCATCGACCGGTGCCTGATTGACCAGCAGATCGAGCTTGACCAGATCCGCCTCCATGTAGCCAGCCAGACTATAGTCGAGGGAGGCGTAGCCCTGTGTCCGGCTCTTCAGTTGGTCGTAGAAGTCGATCACAATCTCGGCCAGGGGCATGCGGTACTTCAACTGCACGCGGGTCGGGTCGAGATAGTCCATGGTGTCAAAGATGCCACGCCGCGTGGTCACCAGATCCATGATCGTACCGATGTAGCGCGAGGGTGCAATCACGCTAATCCGCACGATGGGCTCCTCGATCGAGGCGATCTTACTCACCTCAGGCATCTCGGAGGGGTTGGAGACGGTGATGACCTCGCCATCTGTGCGCAGTACCTGGTACTCAACGCTTGGCGCCGTGATGAGCAGGTCGAGGTTGTATTCACGCTCGAGGCGTTCGCGGACAATCTCCATGTGGAGCAGGCCCAGGAAGCCGCAGCGAAAACCGAAGCCGAGGGCCGCCGAACTCTCCGGCTGGTAGGAGAGGGCGGCGTCGTTGAGTTTGAGCTTCTCGAGGGCCTCACGCAGTTCGGGATAGGCGTTGCTATCCACTGGGTAGAGCCCAGCGAAGACCATCGGTTTTGCCGGACGATACCCGGGGAGGGCTTCAGCTGCAGGTGCATCAGCCAGGGTTACGGTATCGCCTACCTGACACTCTTCGACCGTTTTGAGTCCCGTCGCGATGTAGCCGACCTCACCAGTATGCAGCAGTGGCAGGGGCTGCATGGCGGGGCGGAAGCAGCCAATCTCCAGGGTTTCGGCGCGTGCACCGGTGCCAATAAACTGTACCCGTGCGCCCGACGCGATCTCGCCATCAACTAGGCGTACCGCGGCAATCACCCCCTTGTAGGGGTCGTAGAGGCTATCAAAGATCAGGGCGCGGGCGGGGCGATCGCGCAGACCACGGGGAGGGGGGATACGGGTGACGATTGCCTCAAGGATCTCCGGCACACCGATGCCATCCTTCGCCGAGGCCATGATCGCCTCTTCGGCGGGAATGCCGATCACCTTCTCGATCTCATCGGCAACCTCGTAAGGGTGGGCACCAGGGAGGTCGATCTTATTGATCACCGGGATGATCGCGAGATCATGCTCAATGGCCAGGTAGACATTGGCCAAGGTCTGAGCTTCAATGCCCTGGGCCGCATCAACCACGAGCAGGGCCCCCTCACACGCGGCAAGGGAGCGCCCAACCTCATAGTTGAAGTCGACATGGCCTGGGGTGTCGATCAGGTTGAGCATGTAGAGCTCACCATCAGCAGCACGGTAGCTCATCCGTACCGCTTTGAGCTTGATGGTAATCCCACGCTCACGCTCAAGATCCATCGAGTCGAGGTGCTGATCGCGCCGTTCGCGGTCAGTGATGGTACTGGTCATCTGGAGCAGTCGATCGGAGAGGGTCGTCTTTCCGTGATCAACATGCGCGATAATACAGAAGTTACGGATCCGGTCCTGGTCAAGCATGGTGCGCTCCGAGCTGGTTGGCCCGGCGTAGCAAGATGAGGGACGACCTCATCTGTGCGTAGGGTTTCACTGTTCGCAGTATACCATGGGGGAGGTGTGGAGGGCGCAGCCCTGCACAAAAAACCATCTAACCTTGATCACGCTAAGGAGACGTGTGAACCGTTATGCAACGAGGTGCAATGACCATGATTGCCATGCCTACGCTCCCACTCCGCGGCCAGGCGACCCTGCGCAATGCCTGGCTACGTGATCGACTCGATCAGCTGCTTCCCGAACTCATGGCGCGGGCCAACCTGGACAGCTGGATCGTGATTGCTCGTGAGTATAACGAGGATCCCGTCATCATGACTCTGCTCCCTGAGCCGGAGATGGCTGCACGACGGCGTACCATCCTCCTCTTCACGCGCCGTGCTGATGGCTCAGTGGAGCGGCTCGCCATTGGGCGTTACCCCTACCCCGGCCTTGAGGAGGGTGCAGAGCCACTCTACCAAGCTGCCTGGGATCCCGATCAGGAGGAGCAGGATGTCTGTCTGCGCCGACTCGTCACGGCACGTAACCCACGTCGTATCGGGATCAATGTCTCGCCAACCTTCGCGTTTGCCGATGGGCTCACCCACCACGAGCACGAGCGCCTGATCAGAGCCCTGGGGCCCGAGCTCTCTGTACGTCTGGTCAGTGCAGAGGCAGTGGCCGTGGGTTGGCTAGAGCGTCGTAGCACTGCTGAACTCGCCTTCTATCCACGGCTCGTCGCCATGGGCCATCAGCTCATTGCGCACGCCTTCTCTGCTGCTGTCATCAGACCCGGAGAGACGACCACCGATGATCTCGTCTGGTGGCTCCGTCAGGCGATGCACGATCTCGGGCTGCAGGCATGGTTTCAACCCGACATAATGATTCAGGCCCCTGATCAGAGCTACACCAGCAGCACACCACGGCGGTGTATACAGCCTGGCGATCTCCTCTGGGTCGATGTGGGGTTTTCTTACCTTGGGCTACACACCGACCATCAGCAGCACGCTTACCTACTCCGACCGGGTGAGACGGATGCCCCTGCCGGACTGCGAGCCGCCCTTGCTGCGGGCAATCGCCTGCAGGATCTGCTCATGGAGGAGCTCCAAGTCGGTCGCAGCGGTAACGAGATTCTGCATCGTACGCGGGCACGAGCCCTCGCTGATGGCCTTGTGCCAAGTGTCTATACCCACCCCCTGGGCTACCATGGTCATGCGGCTGGTCCAACCATCGGTCTCTGGGATCGGCAAGAGGGTGTACCCGGTATGGGTGACTACCCCGTCTTCAACGATACGGTCTACGCGATTGAGCTGAACGTGCTCCATCCCGTTGCCGAATGGGGTGGCCAGGAGGTGCGCATCGCGCTGGAAGAGGATGCCTACGTGCATGGAGGTAGCGCCCACTGGATCCATGGGCGGCAGGAGCACCTCCACCTGATCTGAGGTGGGTGGTACACCGGTGCACGTTCGGGAGGTGTGGAGGGCGAAGCCCGCTCACCCCCCGCCCAACCTGGCTCGCCCTGCGCAGTCTTTGGGATGTGAGGTGTGGGGGGGGCGAAGCTTGCTCCTCCCGACCTCCCCCCAGCGGGGGGAGGGGCTTGTCCGTGGGAGGTATGGAGGGCGAAGCTCTCCACAAAAAAACCAACCTAGCCTTGGCTTCGCCAGGGAGTAGCGTAACCCAAACTAGGGTGCAGTGAGCGCGGCCAGCTGTCGTGCACGGCGCAGGGCCGTCCATGGCGGGGGGGGTGGATCGATCCAGGGCCATAGGCTATCCAGGCTCGCCGTGCGTCGGGCCTGGATGCTCTGGCGTTGGCGACGCAAGAGCGGTAGCTCACGCAGTGCCTCTAGCCGCCCCTGCGCGATCGCTGGTTGGCGGCGTAGCAGCCCGTAGAGGAGTGCTAGCAGATCGTAGGCGAGGATGTGCGGCAGACAGTCGGCCAGGATTGGCCCAGGGAGGCAGCGCACAATCACCCGGAGCCGGTTGCGCGCTAGGAGGCGCTGCTTAAAGGGGCTCCCCTGCCCAGATGTAGCTGAGTAGACGTGGCGGGCACGGGCCGTTGGTGCAAGTACACAGCCCCAACCGCGTAACTGGGCGCGCCAGGCCAGGTCGGCATCCTCGAGGTAGTTGAAGAAGGATGGCTCGAAACTCCCTACATCGGTGAGCAGTTCGCGTCGTAGGAGTGCCAGCCCACCACTCGCCCCAAAAATGGGCAGAGGATGCCTTGGCAGGGCATCCAGGCGGGCACCAAGCTGACGATCGATGGCTACCCCATCGCCCTGAAAGCAGATCCCTGCCGAGGCGACTCGTTCGGGGCGGCGACTGAAGGTGAGCACACCTGCAGCCATCCCAGCGGCGGGGTGGTCGCGTAGCGCCGTCCAGAGTGCCGCTACACAGCCTGGCTCGGCCATGGCATCATCGTTGATCAGCAACAGGAGCTCGCCACGCGCTACGGCGATGCCCGCTGCGGTTCCCCCCGCAAAGCCGAGGTTCTGCTCCAGGCTGAGGAGGCGTACGCTTGGGGCGTAGCGGCGCGCCCACGTCCCGGCCTGATCGCGTGAGGCATTGTCAACCAGGATGATCTCATCCATCGGGCTCAGCTGCGCCTGGAGCGCACTCAGACAGGCCGGCAGGTAGCGCAGGCCATTCCAGGTCGGGATGACGGCCGAGATGGTTGGACGATCCATAGGATACAAAAAAGAGGGGCAGCTAAGGGGCGTGACCGCCTCCTCTTGCCCCTCGGTAGTGGTGGGCCGCCCGGGATTCGAACCCAGAACCCGTCGGTTATGAGCCGATTGCTCTGCCGTTGAGCTAGCGGCCCACACAGCGATGGCCCATTATAGCAGAGTTATCATGCCTGCGGCGCAGTGGCTCAGGGGCGCTCCAATTTCGGCTGCGCCAGCGTGATTGTCTGGTGTGACCAGAGTGAGGTTGATTTTTTGTGGAGGGTGAAGCCCTCCACGCCTCCCGTCGTACAGTCAAGCCCGTTTGAAGCATGCCTTACGTACGGGGCTTCTCGGCCACAATCAGGAGCATCGAGCGGGTTGCCGGCAGGGCCGCGGTGAGGGCGGCAAAGCCACCCTTCCCCAATACACGGAGCGGATGGCTGCGCAGCCGGCCTAGTTCCAGGCCCACCCGCTCCCAGGGGGCTTCATAGCGCTGCTGCACGGGGCGCAGGCCAGCCTGCTCAACCAGCCAACTCAGCTCGCCCATCGTGTAGGTACGCGCATGGGTTGTATAGCGTGCCGCTCCCTCTAGCAACGCCTGGTGGCGAAACTCATCGCGGCTACTCAGACTCTGCCAGAGGGCTGCCCTAACAATGGTGCGCAGCCGACTCTTCAGATAGAGCTCGTTGGGGGTGGTGATCAATAGACGTCCGCCTGGACGCAACACCCGCGCAAACTCACGCAGCACCGGTAGCGGCGAGTAGACGAGATGCTCAATCACCTCAGAGAAGACCACCCAGTCGAAGCAAGCATCGCCACAGGGGAGTGGCTCACGCTCCAGGTTGGCTTGGCGCACCTCAACACCGAGGCGCGCCCAGAGCGCGCGGCGCCCCTCGGGATCGAGGTCGACCCCGGTGACACGTGCCCCCGATTCGACGAGGAGTTCGGTGAAATGGCCGGGGGTCACGCCCACCTCAAGCAACTCGGCACCTGCGATGTTACCCATCGCCTGGAGCATGGCAGCGAAACGGTGGCGATGGAGTCGGAAGTACGCGGCTTTGCCGTCGGCTGCGGCGCGCTGCTGAACACGCTCGAAGAGGCTGGTTGAGATCATGCTGGTCTACGGGTAGGTGGTGGCTATGGTGCCACACGAGATCGTTGCATGTGACTGTCTGCTATGGTATGGATCGGGGGGTGAAATCGCCCCGCATCTATAGTATCATAGAACCTGGGCATGGACCGACATCGGGGTGATATCGTCTCTACCTATGCCCCCACCCACGAGGAGGAGCAGTGCAACCCTCATCCCTACCTACGCAGCAACCGTTCTCATGGCAGCGACTCCTACTGCGTTGGTTGATCAGCTCATTAGGTATCTTCGCAGCGACCTGGCTTGTACCAGGCATCGAGTTCAGCGGGCCAGGTTGGCACATTGGGATTGTCGCCCTCGTGTTCGGGCTGCTTAATGCCCTCTTGCGCCCCCTCTTCTACCTACTCACCTGTCCGCTGGTCATCCTGAGCCTTGGCCTCTTCGGGTTAGTCATCAACGCCATCCTACTCGGGCTCACCTCAGCCCTAGCGGATCAACTTGGGATCAGTTTTCACATCACCGGTTTCTGGCCAGCCTTCTGGGGTGGTCTGGTCATCTCACTGGTGACGACCGCACTGAGCGTGCTTGCCGGAGATACACGGGTTCAGGTTGAGATCAAGAGACCGTAAGGGCCGGCTAGCGGCCGGCCCTCGTGTCAGGTCGAACTGCGCACCTACCTACCCGTTGGTCTGTGCAGCCTGTTTCGCCTTTGCTTCATCCAGGAGGACGCGGCGCAGCACCTTGCCAACCGTCGTCTTGGGCAGTTCGCTGCGCAGTTCGATCTCGCGTGGGATCTTGTACTGAGCCAGGTGTAGCTTGCAGAACTCCTGGATCTCCTCGAGCGTCGGTTTTTCGCCCGCCTTTGGCACAATGAAGGCCTTCACGGTATCGTCACCGCGTTTGGGGTTCGGAATACCGACTACAACGGCTTCCATTACCTTCGGATGCATGAAGAGCACCTCTTCCACATCACGCGGGAGCACCTTAAAGCCGGAGGCGATGATCATGTCCTTTTTGCGATCGACGATGTAGAAGTAGCCATCAGGGTCAACTTTGCAGATGTCACCGGTGTGCAACCAGCCATCAACATCGATCGTCAGCGCCGTCTCGTCAGGTCGATTCCAGTAGCCCTGCATCACCTGCGGACCGCGCACACAGAGCTCGCCCTGCGCCTCACCATCGAAGGGTAGCGCCTCGCCGGTCTCAAGATCAACGATCTTTGCATCGGTATCTGGAAATGGGATGCCCACACTTCCCGCTTTACGCCGACCATAAACCGGGTTGCAGTGGGTGACCGGACTAGCTTCGGTCATGCCAAACCCCTCAACGAGCCGTCCGCCGGTGATCTGGCCAAACTTCTCCTGCACTTCCATTGGTAGGGGGGCCGAACCGGAGAGGCACGCCTTGATGCTGCGTAGATCGTACGATGCCACATCCTTGTGGTTGATAATACCAATGTACATGGCCGGAACGCCTGGATAGAGTGTTGCCCGCTCCTTTTGCATGATATTCATCACATTGTCGATCGGGCGCGGGCTGGGCACAATGATGATCTCAGCCCCCATGTAGATCGCGTAGATCATGGCGACCGTCATGCCGTAGACGTGAAAGAAGGGGATGGCGGCCATCATCTTCTCGCCACCAGGCTTCCCATTCACCAGCCATGAGGCGATCATCAGCGTGTTGGCCACAAGGTTGCGATGGCTCAACATGGCAGCCTTGGGCAGGCCAGTAGTACCACCCGTGTACTGGAAGAGGGCAGTATCATCGGCACTCACGTTGACCTTGGGCGGAGTGGGGCCATACTTCTCGAGTAGATGGGCAAAGAAGAAGATATCCTGCTCCGGATGAACATCGACCCACTCGGGGGTACGGCGCTGGGCCCCCTTTACCAGAAGGCTTGAAGGAAAGCCTAGGGTGTCAAAGACATGGGCAACGATAACCCGCTTTACCGGCGTCTCAGAGCGGATTTCACGGAGACGTGGCCAGAAGAGGTTGAGCAGGACGATCGTTTCCGCACCAGAGTCACTCAGTTGATGCTGCAGTTCACGGGAGGTGTAGGTTGGGTTGATATTCACGACGATGGCGCCGATACGCATCGCCGCAAAGAAGGTGATGATGTAGTGGGGAGAATTCGGCAGCATCATCGCAACGCGGTCACCCTTGCGCACCCCGAGTTGGTAGAGCGCCGTTGCCATCCGATCACTCAGTTCACTGAGTTGCCGGTAGGTCAGCTTCCCACCAACCGTAAAGCGCCCGCCGAGCATGTAGCGCAGCACGAAGTTGGTCGCCGTCTTCTCGGGGTAGGTGCGCGTACTGTTCTGGAGCAGATCACTCAGGGTTAGGTCGGGGTAGGTTAGGGTGGTGGGGACACCCTTCTCGTAGCTTGAGAGCCAGGGCTTTTCCATTCAGGCACCTCCTTGTGCATGTCTCGGTGAGGAAAAGAACGGGGCGGGGTAATAAAACGAGAGACGAACGCAGTGGTTGCCCTGACGTTCGTCTCTCGCGAAAAGTTGGGCACATGTCCAAGCTGTGCCCATGCACCTACAGCTTACACATCATCACGGAGCCAACCGCGCTCACGAGCGATAAACTTGATCGTTGCATCGTCGGGTGGGTAGAGGCCTGCCGCCTGGTAGGCGTAGGCCAGTAGTGCAGCACCGCCCACCAGTCCGAGGATGAGCCCGAGCATAAAGGTGAACATGCCCACCAGCTGTTTCATAGTCCCTCCAGGCTGTCCCTGAACTCTATGGCATATCGGAGCTCTATTGTACCATACCTCTGCGCACCATTGTTGGGAATGCGTTGGGGCGGTTCGTGAGCCGCCCCAATGGGAAACGCTGGTATACTAGGGTAGCGCATGATGGCATGTGGGGAGGCGTGGAGGGCGCAGCCTGCCCACCCCCCTCCCTGGGGGGAGGGGCTTGCCCTGCACGGCACGCAGGGAGGTGTGGAGGGCGCAGCCCTCCAAGAAAAAACTAACCCAACCCTGGTCGCGCCAGCCGGTCACGCTGGCGCAGCCGAAATTGATTAGGATGTTATGATCATTCCCGATGAGTTGGAACTCTCCCTTGATGGGATTGCCCAGGGTGGTGATGGGGTCGGTCGCTACGAGGGGTACGTGGTATTTGCACGTGGTGCTCTTCCCGGCGAGCGCGTACGTCTGCGCGTCCATGAACGGAAGTCTGGCTACGCACGCGGCACCGTGATCGAACTGCTCGATCCTTCACCCGACCGTATTGCCCCCGTTGTTGCTGCAGGCGACCATACCCCCTGGCAGCATGTCGCCTATCCGGCCCAGCTGCGCCTGAAGGAGCGCATTTTGCGCGAGCAGCTCCGGCAGCTAGGTGGTCTCCAGGATCTCCCCCTCGATCCCATCATTGCTGCACCACGCCCGTGGGGCTACCGCAACACTGCCCGGCTCCATGTGGCCGGATCACTGGTGGGTTACCATGCCGCTGGTAGCCGCGAAGTAGTACCTATTACTGCGGATCCCCTCCTACTCCCCGTGCTCAACGAGGCCCTAGCTCATCTGCACGATCTCCTTACCCCTGGACTCCTTACCGGGGTGACTCTCCGTGCGAGTGGGGCCTTTGGCTACAGTCTGGCGCTGCTTCAGCCTGCCCCTGGTGCTGATCCGGACGATCTGAACCTGCTCGCGAGTGCGTGGCAGGCCCGTGTACCCTCCCTCGCAGGGGTCGTTGTCAGTGGCCCTGATCCGCGCTGGTTGGCCAGTGGCTCGGGCACCACGACCCTCCATGAAGAGCTGGCGGGGGTGAGTTTTAGCCTCAGCCCGACGAGCTTTTTTCAGGTCAATCTGCCCCAGGCTGCACGGATGGTGAATCTGGTGTGCGAGGCGCTTGCACCAGCCCCCAGTCGGCATCTGCTCGATCTCTACAGTGGCGTGGGTGCGTTTGCCCTGCCCCTGGCTGCCGCTGGGGCTGAAGTTACCGCAGTTGAGGAGCATCGTGATGCGGTCGTTGATGGTCGACGTTCGGCCCAGTTCAATGCGCTCACCAACGTACGCTTTGTGCAGACCCCCGTGGAACGGGCCCTGCCTGTCCTCGTAGGCCCCTTTGATGGTGCGTTGCTCGACCCGCCCCGGCGCGGCTGCCATCCTGCGGTCATTCAGCAGCTCAGTACGATGCGCCTGCCGCACCTGATCTACATCTCGTGCCATCCCGGTATTCTCAGCCGTGATCTGCCACCACTGCTGGCCGCTGGCTACCGTCTCGAACGCCTTCAGCCGATCGATCTCTTTCCGCAGACCCCCCATATCGAGACGCTCGCCTTTTTGCGTCGCTAGTGTACTTGGTTAGGCTTTTCTCTGGCGGGACTAAGGTTGGGTTAGGTTTTTTTGCGGAGGGCCTCGCCCTCCACGCCTCCCGTCGGCAGGGTTGGGTTTTTTGCGGAGGGCTTCGCCCTCCACGCCTCCCATCGGCAGGGTTGGGTTTTTTGCGGAGGGCCTCGCCCTCCACGCCTCCCGTCGGCAGGGTTAGGTTTTTTTGCGGAGGGCTTCGCCCTCCACGCCTCCCGTCGTACGTCGTGCAGGGCAAGCTCCTCCCCCCAGCGG